>DAITPI010000175.1:0-8740 GCA_036833655.1 Anaerolineales bacterium
AGTCTCACGGAACCAGCTACCAAAAGGCGGCTAGAGTTCCGAGATTGCCAGGGCGGACGAGCGCTGCCTCGCAACACTTGCATGCAAGTGCAGGTGTGACAAATTCCCTGCTATGTCCCAAGAACTCCTCATTGTCATTGCCCTGGCTCTGGCCTTCACCGTTCTGAATGGCATGCGCGATTCCAGCAACATTGTCGCGACGATGATCTCGTCGCGCGCCTTCAGTCCGCGCACAGCGCTTGGGATTGCCGCCGTCGCGGAATTCGTGGGACCCTTCCTGTTCGGCGTGACCGTCGCCCGGACGATCGGCAACGATGTTGTTCAGTCAGACGCGTTAACTCTGAATGTCATCGCCTCCGCCCTCATCGGCGCCATTGTATGGAACCTGATCACCTGGTACTTTGGCATTCCCGGCAGCTCCTCCCATGCGCTGATCGGTGGATTGACAGGTGCTGTGCTGATCGCCGCAGGCGTGGAAGCGATCAAGTTCGCAGGACTGAATAAAGTTCTGATCGCCTTGTTTGTGATCCCGATGATCGGTTTCTTCGGCGGTTTTGCCCTTACGCGGATCATCTACTTCCTGGTACGGGCGGCCTCGCCGCGTGTCAACGATTTCTTCAAACGCGGCCAATGGGGCACCGCTCTTGTCATGGCGTTTGGTCAGGGGACCAATGATGCCCAGAAAACGATGGGTATCATTGCGCTGAGCCTTGTTATCGGCGAGGCGCTGCCAGCATTCGAGGTCCCCCTCTGGGTGATCGCCGTCAGCGCTGCGGCAATTGCCATCGGCACGAGCCTGGGGGGCTGGCGCTTGATCCGCACGCTGGGCGGGAAGTTCTATAAGATCCGGCCCTTGCATAGCTTCTCCACACAGCTGAGCTCTGCCGCCGTCATGCTTTCCGCCTCGCTGCTGGGCATGCCCGTGAGCGCCTCGCAGGTCGTCAGCTCGTCCATCGTGGGCGTTGGCTCGGCAGAGCGCATCAGCAAAGTCCGCTGGAGCGTCGTGGAGGAGATCCTGATGGCCTGGCTGATCACCATCCCTGCCAGCGGACTGCTTGCCGCAGGAGTCTACTGGCTGATCACAAATTTCCTCCCATAGCCAATCCGTTCCCCCGCAAGAGCGTTTAATCGGCTATTGAAGAGTATAATGAGCGAAATTTACCCCCGGTTTTTACGAGGACGTTGCGATGACAAAACTCTTCTTTGCAACAGACATCCACGGGTCGGATATATGCTGGAGTAAGTTTCTAAATGCGGGAAAGTTTTATGGCGCCGATGTCTTGCTCCTCGGCGGCGACATGACCGGTAAAGCCGTCGTGCCGTTCATCCACCAGGGCGGAAAAAACTATCGCGTCACATTGCTCGAGCAGGTGTTTGAAATTTCCACCGACGACGAACTGCAGGACATGATCAAACGCGTTCGCAGCCGCGGTTACTATCCCTATCTGACAAATCCCGATGAAATTGCCGAGCTCGAAAAGAGCCCTGAACGAGTGAGCCAGATCTTCGCGCAGGAAGTGCTCAAGGTCGTCCAGCAGTGGATGGAGCTCGCCGACAAAAAACTGGACGGCACGGACATGAAAGTCTATTGTTGTCCGGGCAACGATGACATGGAGGAAGTGGACGCCCTTGTGCGTTCGTCCCGGCGCGTGGTCCTGGCGGAGGGGCAGGTGACTCCCCTGGACGGCGTCCACGAGATGATCGCCTCCGGATGGTCGAACCGGACCCCCTGGGATACGCACCGCGAAGAAGATGAGGACCAGCTCGCGCTGCGCTACGAGGCGATGATCTGCCAGCTCCGCGATCCGCGCAATGCCATTTTCAACATCCACGTGCCGCCCTTTAGATCCAGCCTGGATGAGGCCCCGGAGCTCGATAAAGACCTGCGCCCCAAGATGGCGGGGCAGGCATTGAAACCGGTCGGCTCGACGGCGCTGCGCAAAGCCATCGAACAGACCCAGCCGCTCCTGGGCTTACATGGACACATCCACGAGGGCCGCGGCGCTACCCGCATCGGCAAGACGCTTTGCATCAACCCGGGCTCCATGTACGAGCAGGGAACCCTGCTCGGCGCGATCGTCAACCTCGGAAAAAACAAGATCGAAAATTACGTATTGACCACTGGATGAAGGCTTACATTGAGTTTCTGACTACAGGTTAACCTATCTGGGAGTTCCGTGTTACATGCTATGTAGCACGACTTCATTTCAGCCAAAAGAGGAGAATCCCATGACTAACTTGTTTGTCCGAAAGGCGACCGGCCTCGTGCGTTCGTGGTCGGTCTTCGACGCGTTCGTCTACGCGTTGTTCTCGATCAACCTCATTACGCTCGGGCTGTACAGTTTCAGCCAGATGTATTATTTCGGAGGAGGGTTGATCCCCGCGCTGATTGTCAGCGCATTGTTCATCTTTTTTGAAGTGGTCGTGTATGCCGCCTTGATCGCGGTCATGCCACGCTCGGGCGGCGATTACGTCTGGCAGAGCCGCATCCTCGGCGGGGCAGTCGGTTTCATCCTGGCGGTCACCGGCTGGTGGTTCATCCTGTGGCTGTGGGTGCCGCTCTACGGCGATATGTTCCGGCATATCGTGCTGGTGCCGTTGCTGGGGGTGCTCGGCGCCCGCGATGCCGCCCTCTGGTTTGCCGGCACACAGAACGGAGCCTTCACCGCATCCATGCTCACCCTCATGATCGTGAGCATCTTTATTGCCCTCGGCATGCGGACCTATGCTCGCATCCAGAAATTCTCTTTCTATGGCGGTATGCTGGGCCTGTTGCTCGTCATCATGCTGTTGCTCACGGGCTCACCGGATGCCTTCCGGGCGGGCCTCGAGCGGAACGCGGTGGAGCTGTTCGGGGCGCAGCCTGGTGTTTATGAAGCAACGGCCGCGCTGGGGAGCAATGCCGGTGCTGCGCTGCCCTTCGTCGGCGGCGGGCTGGGATTGATCTTCCTGACGTTACCCTACCTGGTCTTCTTCAACCTGTGGCCCAACTGGGGCGCTACGCTTTACGGGGAAGTCCGCGGCGCGACCGATTTCAAGCGCAATATCGTCGGCATGGGCAGCGCTCTTGCGGTCACAACACTGCTTGGAATCCTGCTGCTGTACGCGATCAGCAAGACGATCGGCTGGGACTTCTACGTGCAGGCAGGCGGCGCCTGGTGGAACCACGTCTGGGGCTTGACCGAAGACGCGCCGGCACTTCCCGTCTGGCCCTATCCAGCTCTGTTCGCCTCCTTCCTGACGACCAACCGCCTCCTGCAATTCCTTGTGCTTGCCCTCATGAGCCTCTGGTGGTTCGGCTGGAGCGGGACCGTGTTCCTCTCTTCCACACGCGTGATCTTTGCAGCTGCCTTCGATCGCCTGTTGCCTGAGAAAGTCGCGGAAGTGGACGAACGCACCGGTACACCGATCTACGCCCTGCTGATGATGGTGCTGCCTTCGGTGGTCGTGGCATATCTATTCTCGTATAACATTGCCAGCTTCCAGTCGCTGACGCTTTGCTCCACCCTGGTCATTGCTGTCACCTATCTCGGCACGACCATTGCGGCCATCCTTCTGCCCTACCGCAAGCCAGATCTCTACAAGGCATCGCCGATTGCAAAATATAATGTCTTTGGCATTCCCCTGATCACGGTCGCAGGCCTGATTTTTGGCGGATTCCTGGTATTTCTGCTGTATGAATGGATCCTCGATCCGAACGCGCTGTACGGGATTGGCTATAGCATCAACGAAGCAGGCTATAAGAACGGGACATCGATCATCTATATGCTTGCCAACTATGCCCTGGCGGCGTTGATCTACTTCGGCTCCCGGGCCGCTCGCCGCCGGGAAGGCATCGATCTTGATAAAGTCCATGCGGAAATTCCGGTCGAGTAGAATTACCTGACTCGTCGCCCTCTCCCTTCCGATCGCGGGAGAGGGGTCTGAGCCTCTTCTATGAAGGACAGCTTTCCAGACCTAATCGCAGAAATGCAGCGCCTCGTCTCCGCAGCCGATGCCAAACAGCTCCATCTGCGCGCCTTTGGCGGGCTGGCGATCTACGCCCACAGTCAGAAGGACCCCCGCTTCTTCCACCGCGATTCGCCAGACGTGGATTTCATTGTTCCTCGGAGTGAGCGCCGCAAAATCGAACAATTCTTCGAGCACAGGGGGTATGCGGCGGATAAGCAATTCAACCTGCTCAACGGCGAACACCGCCAGATCTATAACGAGGAAATTACGGGCCGCCGCATTGATGTTTTGGTGGGCGATTTCGAGATGTGCCATAAACTGCCCCTGGCAGACCGCTGGTATGTTGACCCCGTGACGATTCCGCTGGCCGAGCTGTTCCTTTCGAAAGCGCAGATCGTCCAACTCAACCGGAAGGATGCGTTCGACATGATGTCGCTTCTGCTCAACAACGAGCTGGGGAATGAAAAAGACGGCGAGATTGGCCTGGATCGGATTGCCTTCTTATGCGGGGAGGATTGGGGTCTTTTCAAAACCACCACGATCAACCTAAAACGTCTCGAGGACCTGCTGTTGGCGGAAGACCTTGGCTTGAGCCCGGAAGAGCGCGATCTGGTGCTGGGCCGGGTCCGGAGGATTGCCGCCGCCGTCGAGGCGGCGCCAAAATCCGTGGCATGGAAGGCGCGCAGCCTGGTGGGCACGCGTGTCCGCTGGTATGCAGAAGTCGAAGAGGTAGATCAAGGATGAGGCAAATCCGGATTATTATCGGGGTGATCCTCTTGATCCTTTCCCTGGCGCTTTTGCTCTGGGGATTCCTGCCCTCGCGGCGCGAGATACGGACCCAGCCCATCTCGCCGACCGAATTGCAGCTGCCGACGCCCGCCTCGTTCTGGATACTCCCGGATTCTGTCTTGTAATACCATGCGATCGCAGAACCGAACATCGATCTTTTTCATTCTCCTGGGGCTGGTTTTCGTGCTGGCATGTGGCGCTTTGCCGGGCGCCGCTCCGCCCGACACGGCAGCCGGTGAGCCCCCCGGCGCCGATGCCGCGCAACCATCTGAATCCGCACTGCCCACTTCTGCGGCTCCCCAGTTTACCCCCCAGCCAGCGTTGCCCGAGCGTCGCCGCCTGACCCTGGAGTTCCCGCGCCGCGTCCGCGCAGGCGATTCGGACGTCGTCCGCCTGACGCTGGAGATGGACGATCTCGGCAACGTCACACCCACGGCGCAGATCGGCGGGCATGAAGTTACCGGGGAGGTAGTTGAAATCCCGAACTTGTACGAAACCCATCACGTAGTGGCGGAGGCGCGTTTCGACATTGCGGGGGTAGAGGTCCGGCCCACGGAGCTGGTCAGTGAGCCCCTGGCGCCGGGTAATAGCGCCACCTTTTACTGGAGCATCCGCCCGCCGGAAGCCGGAGTCTACCGGGGCACGGTCTGGCTGTACTTGCGTTTTGTGGACAAGCAAACGGGCGAAGAGAGCCGGAAAACGGTATCCGCGCAAATTGTCGAAATCGAGGCTGCCAACCTCCTGGGTTTGTCCGGGGGATGGGCGCGCACGACCGGCGTGCTGGGATCCGTCGTGGGGACGATCATCGGCTTTCCATTCGTTGAAGACATCCTGAAGTTCTTCTATAGGCGACGAAACAAGCCCAAATAAGCGAATATAGGACGAAAATCACCTGAAAAATTGACATGCATACAATGCCGGGCGATTGTTCTTCATGGTACAATTCCGCCGCTCGTAATACAAGCAGAGCAGTCCTTCGGACAAATTCTGCCCTAAAACAAATATTCGCCACGGAGAGCATATGAGTCAGTGGATCTACATTGGTCTCTTCTTTATCGTGGGTCTGATTATCCCGGTAGGCGCCATTGCCGCCGCATGGGTACTCGGTCCCAAGAAACCCAATCCAATTAAGCAGACAACTTATGAGTGCGGAATCGAGACAGTCGGAGATAGCTGGGTGCAGTTTAAGGCGCAGTATTACATTTTTGCCCTGGTGTTCCTGGTCTTCGATGTGGAGACGGTGTTCCTCTTCCCCTGGGCTGTGAGACTTGGCCAGCTCGGGCTGTTCGCCGTTCTGGAAGGTATCGTCTTCATTCTCATCCTCATTGCAGGCCTCGTCTACACCTGGCGCAAGGGTATGCTGGAGTGGGCGTAAATTTGATGTATCTGGAAAAAAGAGGCTGATTGGATCCGTCCATTCAGCCTTTTCTTTGTGTAATGACCTTCCCTCACCTCGTCGCCCCTCTCCCACGGGGAGAGGGGGTGGGGTGAGGTGTACAGGAGCAGTATATGAGTTTTTGGCATGATCCTCTCAAAGTAGCCGCAGACTGGCTCATGGGCATCTTCACCGGCTGGGGCATATCCGAGATCGTTGCACAGATCCTGATCGGCTTTCTCGGTGTCTTTCTCCTGATTGCCATCCTGATGTTGATCGATATCTTCCTCGTCTGGGTGGAGCGCAAGGTGGTGGCGCGCTTCCAGGACCGCATCGGCCCCAACCGGCTCGGACCCTTCGGGCTGATCCAGCCGTTCGCCGACATCATCAAGCTGATCATCAAGGAAGACACCACTCCTGGCGGCGCCGACAAGATCGTCTACAACATTGCGCCGATGCTTTCCATGATGTCGGTGCTGATCCTGTGGGCGGTGGTTCCACTTGCGCCGCGCATGATCGGCGTAGACCTGAACATCGGCGCCCTGTATATCATCGCCGCCGGCGCGATCGGCACCCTTTCCATCATCATGGCGGGCTGGGCATCGAACAACAAGTTCGCGTTGATCGGCGCGTTCCGCCAGGTGGCGGTGATGGTCTCCTTTGAAATCCCCATGCTTACCACACTGCTCATCCCCACGATCTTCGCCGGCTCGATGGGGTTCAACGCCATCACCGAGGCGCAGGATATCTGGTTCGTCTGGCTGGCTCCGCTGGCTGCCGTCATTTTCCTGATCGCCGCGATCGCCGAGCTTGGCCGCGCTCCCTTCGACATGGCGGAAGGCGAGTCCGAGTTGGTTTCTGGCTTCAATATCGAGTACTCCGGCATGAAATTCGGCATGTTCTACGCGGGCGAGCTTCTGCACGCCTTCACCTTTGGTGGTTTCTGGTCGATCCTCTTCTTCGGCGGGTATCGCTTCTTCGGGCTGGAACAGGTCAGCGCTTTCCTGGCAATCGCTGTGATCGTGTTCAAAGCCTTCCTGGGATACTGGATCATCATGTGGGTCAAGTACACCCTGATGCGCATCCGCATCGACCACATGTTGAGCTTTAACTGGAAGTTCCTGACCCCGCTGGCATTCGTGCTTCTGATGGTGGTTGCCCTGTTGAATGCGCTCCTCGCCGGGACCCCGCCTCTGGTCTACGCGGCTGTGATGTTCGGGGCGAACCTCGTCATCGGCTGGGTCGCCCTGGAAATTGCGCGCTCGTACAGCCGCAAGGAACGTGGAAAGGTGGAGGGGATGAGGCAAGTCGTTGAGGTGCAGCACTAAACAACTCTCCAGTCTCTGTCTCTTTGCGGAGATTAGAGATTAGGACATTGGAGACTAGGTGTCTTATGACCGGTGAACAAATCGTTTTCCTTCTGGTCGCGCTCTTTACGCTCGGTTCCGGCGTACTGGTCGTGACCACGCGTAACTTGGTGCACGCTGCCCTGTGGCTGGTGGCGGCGCTCTTCGGCGTGGCGGTCACCTACGCCCTGTTGCACGCGAACTTCCTGGCGGTGGTCCAGGTTGTCGTGTACATCGGGGCGATTGCCATTCTGTTCATCTTTGCCGTGATGCTCACCCGCAAGGACATGCGAGACCAGGGTCCGCAGATGAACCCGGGCTGGTGGTTTGGCGTTCTACTGGCGGTACTGGTCTTTGCGGGGTTGTTCTTCCTGCTCCAGGGCTGGAGCGGCCTGTCGAAGACAGCAGCCGAGATCCCGGCTGGGTTTGACTCCATCTCCGAGCTGGGCAACGCGCTGGTCTCGCCGGATGCCTTTGTGCTGCCTTTCGAAGTTGCCTCTGTGCTGTTGGTGGCAGCCTTGATCGGCGCGGTATATGTTGCGTTCAACCGGAAATAGAGAGGCGCACATGGTTCCACTTTCCTGGTATCTCATTTTTGCTGCTGCGCTGTTCAGCATCGGGTTGTTCGGTGTGCTTTCACGCAGGAACGCGGTGGCGATCTTGCTCGGCATCGAGCTGATGCTCAATGCGGTAAATATCAACCTGGCTGCTTTCTGGCGCTACGGGGATGTGACCCGGATGGCAGGGCAGGTCTTTGCGATCATCGTCTTTGCCGTGGCAGCAGCGGAAGTAGCTGTGGGTCTCGCGCTGGTGATCTCGGTCTATCGGCGTCGCAACACCGTTGTGGCGGACGATATCAACATGATGAAGTGGTAGGGACGATACATATGACGACTGAAACATTGATGTGGTTAATTCCACTCCCTCCCGTCCTGGCATTCTTCCTGATTGTGCTCTTTACCAATCGCAGCAAGGCACTGAGCCATACGATCGCCGTTGGCGCCGCTTTCCTGTCGTGGCTGGGCAGCATGATCGTCTTTGCACGCGCCCTTGGTGTGGAGCATCTCGGCGAGCATCCCTTTGAATCGTCGGTGAGCTGGCTGCCGCTGGGCGAATCGGCGGACACATACTTCCGCATCGGCGTGCTGGTGGATCCCACCACAGCCGCGGTCCTGTTCTTCGTCGCGATCACGATCTTTATGATCTTCCTCTACAGCGTTGGCTATCACAACTATGGCCAGCCAGACGGCGAGCATGACCACAAGGGCTTGCCGCCTAA
>DAITPI010000176.1:0-8736 GCA_036833655.1 Anaerolineales bacterium
AAGTCCCGATTCTGTCACCAGGCAGCCAAACTCCGGGGTCGCGATGACGTTGCTCCACGGGGCAGGCGTCGACTGTCCGGGCTCGAGGTAGATCACGTATTCACGGCCATCGGGAGTGAAACCGCCATATCCGTTGTCAAAGAGCAAATCTGGCGGGCGCTGCAAGGCGGGTTGGACGTCCATCGCCGGGACCAGCGGCTCGATCGCCGTGAAGCGCGGCAATCGGACCGGATCCTGATCCAGCCTGGCTAGCTGCCGGTCGAGGGGACCCGCCTCTCCGTCCAGCACGACGCGGGCGACCGTCATCAAGAGAGCTCGTTCCGCCTCGTTCATCTGATCTTCCTGCAGGAGGAAGATACCCCCGCGTTTCCCCAGCCACGTGTCGCTGGCAGTCCGCTCCAGCAGACGATAGATGCTGCTCTTGAGTCCCTGGTCATAACTGCTCGCCCGCTGGTTGAAAATGACCAGGTCGATCATCAAGCCGCGCTTCCGCCAGTAGGTGTGCGCCTGGACCACATCCCCGAGCAGGTCGAGCTCCTCTTCGCGGCTCATCTGCACGAGCAGGATGGGATAGTCTCCGGAGATGCCGAACGCCCACAGCCCGGATTGCCCCAGGCTGTTGCCGTTGAGCACAGCCGGTTCGGCGCGCAGCGCGTGGGAGAGATAGATCAGAGGCGAGAGCAGCTTCTGAATTTGTTCCAGCCTGCGTGAGGTCAGATCCAGGTGGGCGAGCTCATGCTCGGCCTGGAGGCGGATCTCCTGCATAGCGCGCCCCATCTGCGACCAGCGCCGGTAGCGGCGGGCAAGCTCAAGCGCCTCACGACGCGAACGCGCCGCCAGCGTGATGAATGCCACATGCGCAGTCTGGTAGGGCGCGAGCACGATCTCCGCTTGCACCGAGGCGATCGGATCGAGCGTAGAGCCGGTGGTGCCCGAGAGCACAGATGCCTGCCGGCTGGTGGCGAGCACACCGGGGCGTCCCGGCGTGCCACCGCGCCCCAGGAATGTTGCCCGGTCGGTCTCATAGCCCGTCAGGCTGACCTGCTCGTAGTTGCTGGTAAAGAAGTGAGCCAGATAGATGGGCTTTTCGTCGGCAGAGCGCGGCCGGCGACGGAAAAGCAGGAGCTGATCCTTTTCCAGGAACTCGCTTTCGATGAAGAGCTTGTTATACGCCGGATGCCGCTGGTCTGTGGCCTGTGGCGCCAGGATGACCTCGGCGTAGCTGGTCAGCGCCAGGACCCGCGAGTCGCTGCCGTGGTTCGTGAGGCTGATGCGGCGGATCTCTACATCTTCCTCTGCTGCCACAGTCACGATGGTGCGGAACACCAGGTCACCGTCCTGCCGCTCGAACTCGGCGCGATGCGGATAAAAGTTAACCTCACTGCGATCGGAAGGCGCGAGGGTCGGCTGACGGGCCACGGACCACAACTGACCATTCAGGCGGTCCTCCACGTAGATCCAGGCGCCATGGTTGTCCAGGGTGGGGTCATCGCGCCAGCGGGTCAGCTCGATATCTTCCCAGCGACTAAAGCCCGAGCCTGCCGCGCTGATGAGAAGGCTATAGCTACCGTTCGAAAGGGTATGGACCTGGGTGTAGGGGGCATCGGGCGAGACGCGCCACGGGTCGAGTGGAATCGCTCGATGTGGATGGACCGCATCGACTTGCTGGTGGCGGGGATGCTCGGTCGGCGCCTGGACCGGTGTCTGTTCCTGGAGCAGGAGCTCCACGCTCTCGATGCGCGGGTCGGCGTGGAAGCGCCGGATCATGCGCTTGTCGAACAGGGTGTTGCACAGCGAGAGCAGGATCATGCCCTGGTGGTGCGCCATGAACGAGCGGATGATGGCATACTCTTCGCCTGTCTTCAGACGCTCGGCGGTGAAATCGACCGATTCGTAGAAGCCGTAGAGTCCCCACATTTTGAGGCTTTCCAGGCGCGCCAGGTTCTGCATCACCGCCTGTTGCATGAAGGGCAACGCCAGAATGCAGGCGTAGGGCGCCACCACCAGGTCGTTCGAGAGGCCACGCTTGTAGCCCAGGCTGGGGACGCCGAATGCCTGATACTGGTAGACCTGGGCGGCATCGAAGTTGTAGTAGCTGGCTTCTGAGGTGCCCCACGGTATGTCGTGCTCGGCGCCGTACTTGATCTGCTGCTCGATCGCCACACGGCAGCTCTCGTCCATAAGAGTATCGGGGTAGCTCTTGACGAACAGGTTGGGCATCAGGTACTCGAACATGGTGCCGCTCCAGGAGAGCAGGCAGCGGGCACCGTCGAACTCGGTCAGCGGGCGGGCGAGGTGCAGCCAGTGATTCTGCGGCACATCGCCACGGGCGATCGCGACCAGGCTGGCGATGCGCGCCTCCGATGCCATCAGGTCATAGTAGTTGTCGTCAAGCCTGCCCGATTCCACGTTGTAGCCAATGTGAAAGACGTGACGTTGCAGATCGTATAGGAAACCGAACTGCATGGATTGGACGAAGCCCTCGCAGCGCTCCGCCAGCACGGCGTAATTTTCCAACAAGGAGGTTGCGTTTTTCCGGGCCGAGCCCAGATCATACGCCAGGGCATCGCACCACTCAAAGACCGCCAGATCCTCCTGTTCCAGAAGACCGGTGATCTCCTCGATCAGATTCTCTGCCCGGTGACTAACATCGGAGACCTCGCTTAGCTGTGGATGCAGGGACAGGGTCTCGTCCAGCGCCTCCCAGGCATTCGCCAGATCGGATCTTTCGTCGAGCCGCGCGGGCGTGGGCCTGTCTGCCAGCGCCAGCAGCCAGGGCGCCAGCACTTGAATATCGATGCGGATGCGGCGGAGCTGGTGCCGCACCCGGTCGATCCAGACCGAAAGCTTGCGGGTGATCTCGGGAGTATGTTCCTCGCTCGAATTCTGGATGACCTCCCACAGCATGGACTCCAGCTGCACCTGATCCTCGCGGAAGAGGTCCTTCAGCAGCGCCGGCGAGAACCGGTCTGGATCGTTGAGCGCTTTCACGTGGCTTTCCAGGGCGGTGATGGCAGCCTGAAGTTTCCCGGAGGCATTGCCCAGACTTGCCTGCGCCAGCGAGAGGGAAAGCATGCCGAGCGTATCCAGCAACCCTTCCCAGTTGACGAGTTGTGTTTGCCCCATCTCGCCACATCCCTGACGCAGGGCGATCAGGCAGGCGGCCAGGTTCCCGCTATCCACTGTGGAGATGTAGCGGGGTGCCAGCGGCGCGAAGCTGCGTGTATCGTACCAGTTAAGGAAGTGACCGCGCACGCGCTCGAGCCTGTCCATGCTATCGAACGAATCGCGCAGGCGCAGCGAGAGCTCCAGTGGACCGATGTAGCCCATGTCATGCGCGGAGAGTGTGGAGAGCAGCATCAAGCCAATGTTGGTGGGGGAGGTGCGATGCGCCACCAACCCGCGCGGGTCCTCCTGAAAATGGTCCGGCGGCAGCCAGCGATCTTCGGGCCCCACGAAATGCTCGAAGTATAGCCACGTGGACCGCGCCAGCAGGCGCAGCTTGCGTCCCTGAGCAGGGATGATCTTTGGAATGGGTTTTGAAAAAGGCTGGCTGATGCCCGTGGCGATATAGGGCGATGCCACCCACCCCAGCAGGAACGGAGCGGCGAGCAGCAGGGTGTAGGGAAACAACGCCACCACCATTACGAAAAACAGGAATGCCAGCAGGGGGGCAACGATCATTGCCTGCCAGGCAGATTTCAGGTAAAGTCGCTTTCCAAACAACTGGACCGTGTGCGCCGCGCTGACCCATTGCAGCATGTGCCGGTGCGTAATGAACATGCGTACCAGCGTTGTGGTCACTGCGTCGAAGATGACAAACGCTTCATGAGGCAGGAAAACGATCTCAAACAGGGCGCGCAATACCGCCAGTCGCAGCGGGTGTCCTGTCGCCGCCGGGTGGTCCCGGGAGAAGCTCCGGCGAGCCGCTGAAATGAAATTTAGCAGGACCGGGACGATATAGGGTGACAGCGCGACCAGCGTCCATACCAGGCTGGACTCGGGCAAGAACAACCAGCCGCTGATCAGCAGCCAGAGCACATCCACTGGCAGCAGGCTGCGGCGCAGGTTGTCGAAGAGCTTCCAGCGATCGATCGTGGAGAGGGTGTTGCGCGCCTTGCCCCTGGTGCGGTGCGGCACCCGGTTCCACAGCCAGGGCAGAAGCTGCCAGTCGCCGCGTACCCAGCGGTGCAGGCGGTCGGTGTAGATGATGTAGTGCGGCGGATAATCCTCGAAGAGCACTACATCGGTGACGAGCCCACAGCGGCCCTGCATGCCTTCGAACAGGTCGTGGCTCAAGAGCCGGTTTTCGGGGATCTTCCCCTCCAGGCTACGCTGGAAGGCCTGCACGTCGTAGATGCCCTTGCCTACGTAGTTGCCTTCGTCGAACAGATCCTGGTAGACGTCAGACACGGCGCGCGTATAGAGGTCGATGACCGAATCGCCGGAATAGACGCGGGTAAAGAGGGAGCGGTTCGCGGAAGTCGGACGTACCTGTACCCGGGGCTGGAGGATCGTATGACCGGCGACCACCTCCCCGGTCGTGGGATCGAACTCCGCCTGGTTGAGTGGATGCGCCAGTGTGCCGATCAACTGCCTCGCAGCCTCGCGTGGCAAGCCTGTGTCGGCATCCAGGGTGATCACAAAGCGGATCTGCGGCAGGATAGTGAGGTTTCCTGCTTTGACTGTGAACGTGGTCTTGTCACTGCCGCCGAGCAGCCGGTTGAATTCCTCGAGCTTGCCGCGCTTGCGTTCCCAGCCCATCCAGCGCTCCTCGCTCTCATTCCAGATCCGCTCGCGGTGGAAAAAGAAAAACGGCTGGTAATCGGCATCGCCATATTTCTTATTCAGCTGCTCGATCGCGGCTTTCGTCTTCTCTATGGGCTCTTCATCCCCCGGCATGTGCTTCTCGGGCGCGTCCGCAAAATCGGTGAGCAGAGCAAAGGTAATGTGCGGGTCGCTGTTGCCGATAAAGTGACGCTCGATCTGGCTGAGCAGGAGCGGTGTATCCCTCTCGGTGGCGAGCAAGCCCGGGATGACGACCATCGTGCGGTACTCCGCCGGGACACCGCGCTGGAAATCCAGCTTGGGCAGCGTGCGCGGTGGGATGATGGCAGCCACCAGTCCGTTGACGATCTCAATTGCCACAGAGGACGCAGGGAAAAGCGTAAACAGCCCGGCGATCAGGATCTGCACGAGGCTGCCCCCGGCCCAAACAGTGTAGGTGACCGCAAGGAAGGTGAACACGAGCGTCAGGAGTGCGATACTGCCAAGGTACACTGGCGTGGCATGTCGCTGAATGAACCGAACGATCCCCTTCGAGAGCCGGGGCTGAAAATCCACAACTGCTTCCAGCGTTGCCCTGCCTGGCTTTAACAAGTAATAGCCGACATGCTGCTCACGCACCGATTTGCCTGTCCCTGCCAGATCGATGGCCCGGGCGGCAATACTGATCTCATCCATGGGTGAGCCGTCCGCCAGCTCTTCGATCACATTACGGTAGCGGTTGCGCGTGTCAAAGTCCATCTCTGTGTAGAGACCGGCGGGGTCGCGGCGCAACGTCCGCTCGAGCATGCTGGTGTCTTCGAAGAAGGCTCTCCAGTCCTGGGTCGCGAGCAGGCGCAGGTTGAGGATGGAATCTGCGACGACGATATCTGGAGAGACGTCGGAGGACTCGGACATCCCTGTTGCCGGTGGCTGGGGATCCGCCTTCCAGGCGATCCCGGTCACGGCGGAGAGCGCCTCCGCCAGGAGCTCGAGGACTGCCAGCCGCAACATCAATGGCAGAGCCCACAGCTCGCCGGTGCCGAGGGGGGTTACGTCTTGAAATTTCTGCAGGAAGCTCTTGACCTGTTCGATATCCAGGCGGGTTTCCTCACGGCGCAGGTTCGCCCGGGCAACCAGATAAATCCGCACCCAGCCATCCTCTGTCTTTGGGAGCCGGCTATAGTACTCTGCGGGCAGGTCTTCTTCGATCTGCCGGACCGCCTGCTCGATAACGTATAAGTTGTCCAGCACCCATTCCGCGGTCTGTGAGGCGGCTACCTCCGCCCTGGTGACCCCACTGAAATAGTCATAACAGTCCTGGAAGAAATCTGTGAACTGCTCGAGCCGCCTTGGGAGCGGAAATGCCGTACGTCGTGGCCTGGCGCCGGCGACTCGCCCGGCAAGCACAATGACCGGATCTTCCGTTTCAGGTGCGGGAATCGTATTCTGTTTTTGGACAGCGCTTTCCGTTGTCGCGGGTGCCGTATTCTGCATCGATTCAATGTCCCTTGTGCTCGCGAACTGCGATCTCCGCGCGCGTCTCGCGGATCTCCCCTTCAGGCAGATCTTGCAGGATCAAGAGCGAGGTGTTACCGTAGGCAATGAAGCTGGTGGTGACGCTGCCATAGGGCCAGCGTTTCTCGCCCGAATAGCCGTGAGCCGCCAGCAGCACCAGGTCGGCATTCGACTCCTCCGCCATATCGTGCAGCACGGGAATAGCAGTATCGCCTATCGTGACATGGGTCTTGAGCTCGAGCTCCTTCTGAGAAAACTGTGCCTCGAGCTGCTCGAGGTAGCGAGAGGCAGACTGGTAATTTTTCTCGACGAGCTTATTGACCAGTTCCTCGTCCTCCTTCGACAGGGGAAAGCGCGTGATCGAGTGTGGCTTCTCGATGACGGTTTCGAGGATCAACTGGGACTTATGGAACTGCGCCAGGCCAATTGCAAAAGGCAGAACGAACTCCGAACGCGGTGAGCCATCCATGCCGATGAAAAGGCGCTTGTAGCGGACCTTGGTGAGCGCACCCGAAGACTGGATGTAAGCGCGCACCAGCAGGATGGATTTATAGGAGCGTAACAGGATTTTCTGGACCACACTGCTGACGTTCCAGCCGCTCAAGCCGCTCTGCCCGTGCGTGCTGAGGACGATCAGGTCCACGCTGTTGGCGCGGGCATAGTCGATGACGCTGTTGGCAGGATTGCCTTCGAGGATCACGCGTTCCACGCCGAGGACGCCGGAATTGTTCAGCTGGCTTACGATCCCGTCAAGATATCTTTCCGAGTTTTGTTTCTGCAGGTGCCATTCAATGGGATCCACGGCGTCGGTGCCGGCTCCGGCTTGCGGTTGCTGCATCACATGCAACAACGTGACACGCGCATTACTGACCGGTGCGATGGCAATGACGTGGGGGAGGACACATTCGGCTAAAGACGAGCCGTCTAGGGGCACGAGAACATGATTGATCACAAGAGCCTCCATA
This sequence comes from Anaerolineales bacterium, assembly GCA_036833655.1. Lineage (GTDB taxonomy): Bacteria > Chloroflexota > Anaerolineae > Anaerolineales > Villigracilaceae > Defluviilinea. The sequence continues at coordinate 7,248 of DAITPI010000176.1, forward strand.
CATCCAAAATGTGTTCTGCGATGAGTTCGTTGATGCATTACAATTCGAGTCCCCGCCAGGAGAATTATATTACAGAAACATTGCGCCGCGCTGTGGAATGCCCCGGGAGAGTGTCCAATCTTGTGGGCTTGTCGAAGGATCTTACCATTGAGCACACGGAGGCCACTGAGAAAACCCCTTAAGAAAGCTCTGTGTTCTCCGTGGTGAGCGTGTTTTGCCCATCCCTTTGGATACTCCCCGCCCCGGTGGACCAGAAAACAAGAAGCCGCCCCCGATGAGGGGCGGCTGGGGTCGTCTTATTTCGCTCGCGCAAGATCAAATTACATCTAAACTCGAGCGCTATCGGCAGGGATCGAGCGGGATCCCAGATTGACCGACGAAAAATTCGAATCCGGGCTGGGTTCGATAACCAGCTTGATGGCTGTCCGTACCTTGTCTTCGATGGTGACATCTGCAAACTCTGGCACACAGCTGACATAGATACCATCATTCTTAAGATACCCGGTTGCCAGTACCAGGGCTTTCATCGCCTGGTTGACGGCTCCCGCACCGATTGCCTGGACTTCCGCCCGATGGTGCTCACGGACGACACCGGCAATCGCCCCGGCGACCGCCGAGGTGCGCGAATTTGCAGAAACTTTGATCATGTCCATGCTCATCTCCTATACGTGTAATGGTTGGTCTTTTCGTGTCCATTGTTGCATGGCGAAACCTGGCGCCTCTCATCCCGCAAAGTCGGATGAATTGATAGAGCTATTTTAGGACAAATTGGACTAGACTTCCATAGACGTGTACTTGGATAATCTAGACATTTGTACTGTTTTTTCTAGACGGTGGAACAACATGATTCACGGATTTGGCGCCACTGTTGCCTACCATACAATGGAGGTTTCGATCCAAGCGGTGGGGAGAACTTGCTGAGTAAGCTCACGGCTCTGCGACGCACATTATGGGGGATGCGTGCCAATCTCACCATCTCCAACACGTGTGCAAAGAAGTCAGAGACACTCGCGCAGAGGTGGGAGGTCGGTGCGAGCAGATCAACCTCACAGCCGAGCGCTTTGGCCCGGATCCAATTCCGGCACGCGAAGACCAATGACAACGAGCCCAACTTCCGCCGGTCTCGTTCTTTTTGTGAGGAGTCGGCGATCACAAACTGAAATAAAACGTGGCGCCTCTGCCAACGGCGCTCTCTGCCCAGACGCGTCCGCCGTGTTTGTGAAGGATCCGCTGCACGGTAGCCAGGCCGATACCCGTGCCGGGGAATTCGTTCTCTGTATGCAGGCGCTGGAAGGCGCCGAACAATTTCCCGGCGTGATCCATGTCGAAGCCCACGCCGTTGTCGCGTACAAAGAATATCTGTTGCCCACCCTGCTGGTGTGAGCCCACCTCGATGTGAGCCTCGTCTACTTTCGAGGTGAACTTCCAGGCGTTGTGCAGCAGGTTCGAGAGGGCAATCCGAAACAGCCGTACGTCGCCGTGCGTGACC
>DAITPI010000177.1:0-8721 GCA_036833655.1 Anaerolineales bacterium
AAGTAGCTGAATGGAGATTCGTAGGTAGGGGAGCGCGGGAAGGATGTGGACGAGCGCAGATCAGGCAGTTGCCAGCGCTCGTTCTTTCCACCGTTCGACGTCGACACCTTTTACGAGAAGCCAGAGAATCTGCGAGAGGCCTCCGAGTACGCCGATAAACAAAATGTAGGGAAACAATTGTGAGCCGAGCGGAGGGTAGAGGAAGGTAAGCCAGCCCAGGCCTCCAAGGATCGATAGTAGACCCAGGAAGCGAGGCAGGAAGGTGGATCTGAAAATCAAGCTGCCATTCAGAAGCGTGGATAATCCGAAAAAAGGAAGCGCCATTCCGGCAGCCTGATCGTTCACCTGGAGCAAGAGGAGTGCCAGTGCCTGCGATTGCCCGGCGCCAACCGTGTTCAGGTAGTTGGTATCTCCCAGGACAAGCAGCGGGGAGATATAGAACAGGCGGCTCAATGTCTTGATGATACAGCCAGTCAGGCCGAAGAAGAGCGCCAGTAAGGACAGGCTCCTGCTCACCGGCTTCAGCAGGATATAGAGGAGGACTGTCATAGCGATCTGGGCAGCCATCTCGATGAGATAGATGGTGAAACCCATTTGAAATAAGGATTTGTGGTTCAGAATGTTGGCTGCCGTCGCGGCAGCATCGCCGCTCACAACGATCCGGTCCGCAATGAACATCTGGGCGAACATGCCCGCCGCGATGACGATAAGATAGAGTAGTCCTATCAACCGCGCATAGATCTGTGGGGACGTTTCGGTCATGCGATCTGACATTGAGTTTTTCCTCTTGAGTTTCTGCATCCCGAACGAATTCCTGAACCTGTCATCACCACGCAACTACGTGTTTTTTCCACTGTTGGACGTCTACGCCTTTGATCAGAAGCCATAAGATGAATAACAGTTCCACCAGCGCCGAGACCATGCCAATGCTCACCGTGGAACCCAGGAGGGATGCGACGCTGTCGATGGGATAACCAAAAGAGGCGATCATCAGCAAGACCCCCAGAATCCGCGGGAGAAACCCCGATCTGAACACCAGGTATCCCAGAGGAAACAACCAGAGACCCCAGAAGATGAACGCAATCGTGCTCCCAATATCGTGCAGACGCAGAAACTGGTATGCAAGAGCCTGTAATTGCTCTGTGGTGAACATCTTCAGGTAGTTCGGGCTGCTCAGGATTTGCAGTGCGGCGACCTGATTGAGCTTGGTCAGGATTGCGATCGGCGCCGCAATCACAACGAGGACGATCATCAAGGCCGCCATATCCCTGTTCACCGGTTTGAACAGCCGGTATAAGGTTAATGCCACCAACACCATGATGAGGGTCGCAAGCAGATCGCTTATGATACTCAGCCGGAATAAGAATTCCGACGCCGCGATCTGGCTGGCTGTTGCCGCAGCATCTCCGCTCACGATCGATCTTGCGTTGGTGGACAGGCTGAAGATTCCGAGCGGAACAACGAACAGGTATAGAATGCCTGCGATTCTGGCTGTGCGAACAGGCGATCCTTCAATCGTATGTGTTGTCATTTCTTTTTCTCCCAACCGCCTCGACCACGTCTGCGAAATCCGCCCCCAGCCTGGTTTTCCCCGGGCCGGACGAGTCCACTGCCGATGCGGGCCAGCAGCAGTGCGTATCTTGAATAGATCGCCGCTTTCATTGCATGTTTTCCTTAGATTGCTCTTGACTCGACCAGCTGGTGATTTTCGATACTTACGCCTTTGACAATAAACCAGAGCGCCAGTGTTACCTCGAATACGAGCATGGGCAACCACACGAGCCAGGTGACCGATGCCCCCCAGGACATGGATCCGCCGAGCAGCCCTGCGAGCTGGAGGGGAAGCACCGCAACCAGCAGGGCTGATGCAATTACACCCAACCAGGCAAGCCCCACCGGGATAACCCGTCCGCGCAGGAGGAGCACGCAGAAAAGCAGGCTTCCCAGTGCGAAGAAGATTTCGCTCTGATCATGAATGGCTTCCATCATCCGGCAGGCCAGTGCCAGCAGGGCGAGCGCTGGTCCTTGCTCGCGCGTGAGCAGATAGAGGGTCACGCCCAGCACAAGCGCGGAGAGATTCTGGAGCAGGGATAACAGGTCGGTAATTCTTGCCTGGTTGCCGATTGCGAGACTGGTGATTCCGGCGACGATGTAAAAAAGAAACGTGAACCCTGCGAGTCTGGCATATGTAACAGATGAGCTCTCAACGGCTTTCATATAATGATCCTCCTGCTATCACGACAAGGCTATTCGATTATTGTGCTTTCCAGATTTCCCATTTTCCGGCGCCGTTCACGGGCAATCCTTCTCCCAGCCATTCATACAATGAGCCATCATAGACTGCCACATTCTGATGCCCGGTCAACAAATGCGCCGCGGCGTTCACCGTTGCCGCAATCCCTCCGCCACAGTAAGTAATGATGCGGTCGTACTCAGACACTGCGTTCAGTTGCCGCGCCAGCTGGTCATCAGGCAACAGGTAATCCAATCCCTGCATCAGATCCATGCAAGACAGGCAGATCGAACCCACAATGTGTGTGGCTTCATAGCTCTCCCGGGGCATCACATCGACAATGGCAACTCGGTCATCCTGCATGGATGCCAGGACTTCTTCCTTGCCCGCGAACATGCCCGGTATGAAATGCCCTTCAAAGGTCGCGGGTCCAAACTGCCGTGGCTCCTGTTCGATGGCGCCTCCCGCCTTTTTCCAGGCCTCGAGCCCTCCATTGAGAACGCGCACGTTCCGGTGACCCGCGTAGCGGAGAACCCACCAGGCGCGTATGGCATAAGGAAGCATGCCGCACGCGTAGAGGATGACTTCCGAAGCATTGGAGATACCAGCCTTACCGATCTGTTCTGCAAGCTCTGTTTCCGGGAGGATCGTGCAGGGATAAGGGCTGTCCGGATCCGAAAATCTCTCATGATCGAAAAACGCGGCGCCGGGGATGTGTCCCTGCTGATAAGCATCGTCCGTAATGGTGGCGTCGAAGATGCGGATATTTTCGGTATCCAATTTCTCCTTCAGTTCATCGACTTCGATCAAGATCTGGTCACGATCCATGGCTTTACCTCGAATTATTGAGTTTTGTATGTGCTCAGACTTTATCAACTCATGATGGAGAAATTATGGAGAAGCCTGTCAGGGATTGTGGAGGTTGAGCAGAGCGAACATCGCAGTCCGGGTTGAGCACGCGATCGAAAAGCCCGCATCTCGCCTGGCAGCCTGCCTGGGCAATTCCTGCCAGACCCAAGTCCCGAGGCAAAGAAACCAGGGAGGTTTTCGTTTGCATCTGTAAGTGAATGGCTGCAAATTAGACAACCGGGAGCTGAGGATGCTCTTTGAGTCCATCGAGGATTTTGCTGATCTTTCGCAGTAGCGGTAAAATGACTATCGGCAAGCAAGCCAAAATCTTATTGTTGGGAGGTAGATATGAAGAAGGTGATTCGATGGATTGGTATTGGCCTGGGTTCGTTGGTTGGTCTGCTTCTTGTCCTGGCAGTGGGGTTGTACATTGTTGGTGAGTCCCGTCTCAACAAGAAATATGATATTCCGCCCGGCAACATTGTCCTACCCACGGACGCGGCAAGTCTTGAGTTCGGCAAGCACCGCGCCGAGGTCCTGTGCCAGGGCTGTCACGGCCCCGACCTGAGCGGGATAGAGAACTGGTTTGGCGCTGCCCCGCTGGGCAGGATTGATTCAGCCAATTTGACCTCCGGCGAAGGTGGTGTGGGCAAGGAATTCTCCACCGAGGATTTTGTCCGTGCGATCCGGCATGGTGTTGACCCGGCCGGGAAGCCGATCTTTATGCCAGCCGTGGTTTCCACGGCCCAACTCAGCGACGAGGACATGGCTGCCATCATTGCCTATGTGAAAAGTGTGCCGCCGGTGGATCATACGGTGCAGGAGCGTCATTTCACGCCGCTGGCAAAGATCATGCTGGCAGCCGGCATGCTCGGGAAATTGCCAGCCGAGGCGGTCAGTCATGATGCCCATGTAACCGCGCCCGCGCGGGGCGTCAGTGCGGCGTATGGCGAGTATCTGGTGAACACCAACGATTGCCGGATCTGCCACGGTCTGGAGCTCAATGGCGGGCCCTTCCCTGACCCTACGATCAAAAAGATCTCCCCGAACCTGACTCCCGGTGGCGAGCTGGCTGCCTGGAGCGAGGACGATTTCATCAGCACCATTCGCACCGGCAAGACCCCGGGCGGGTACCAGCTGGACCCGAACCTTATGCCGTGGAGAGACTATAGTAAGTTCTATGATGAAGAATTGAAAGCAATCTGGATGTATCTCCAATCGCTTCCAAAGCTGCCCCAGTACACAGAATAAACACGAGTTTTGAATCAAAAAGCGGCGCATCTTGCCGGGTGCGCCGCTTTCCCTTTATGCTGCTTCTTCCTTTGGATGCGTTCTGTTTGCCTTGCCGAATGTTTCGAGCTTTACGATCCGGGCCTTGTCGCGGATTCTCCACGGCACGATCTGCCTGGCGTGCTCGCGGTTGTCGGTCTCGATGATCGCCCAGCCGCAATGGGCTCCATCATGGCAGCCCCATTCGAAATGGTGCAGATAGCCTGCTGCGTGGATCTCTTTGATAATGGCATCGCAGTCGCCGGCCTCATGCGGGGATTCCACCAGATAACGGTCCATAGCACCTCTCCTCATTCCCTGTAAACACGATAGATCTTGTCAGGATTATATACCCGCGAGACGATCTGTTTCAAGAGGCGACTGGGGCGTGCATAACCGGTCGATCAAGAAGGCGAAGTCAATGGCCACTTCCTTGAGATGGTCGTAACGGCCCGAGGCTCCGGCATGACCTGCCTGATAATTTGTATGTAGGAGCAGGAGGTTATTGTCGGTCTTCATCTCGCGCAGCTTGGCAGCAAACTTGGCCGGCTCCCAGTACGCGACGCGGGGATCGTTCAATCCCGTGGTGATAAGCATGTGCGGATAGGCTGTCGGGCGGACGTTATCGTACGGGGAATACGAAAGCATGTACTCGAAATGCTCGCGCACCTGCGGGTTGCCCCATTCGTCCCATTCGAGAGCGGTGAGCGGAATGGTCGGGTCGCTCATGGTCGTGACTACATCCACGAATGCTACCTTGTTGATAACGGCCTGGAACAGGTCGGGACGCATCGTGAGACAGGCGCTGACGAGCAGCCCGCCAGCCGAGCCACCCAGGATGGCAAGCTTCTTGTTCGATGTATAGCCTTCCCGGATCAGGTGCTCTGCACAGGCAATGAAATCCGTAAATGAATTCTTCTTGTGAAGAAGTTTGCCGCTCTCATACCAGGCGCGACCCAGGTCCGAGCCGCCGCGAATGTGTCCGATGGCGAACACAAAGCCCCGGTCCAGGAGGCTGAGGCGGTTGGAGTTGAAGTCGGCGTCGATGACCGAGCCGTAGGAGCCATAGCCATAGAGCAGCGTGGGATTGTCCCCGTCCTTTTTCAAATCCTTGCGATAGGCAACCGTCAACGGGATCTGTTTTCCATCGGGGGCCGTGGCGTGAATACGCTCGGTGGCGTACAGCGACCGGTCATAGCCCTCCGGGATATCCTGCTTGATCAGCTCCCACTGGCCCGTGTCCATGTGGTAGTCGATGACCGAGCCGGGGGTAATCGGGGAGGAGTACGTGAACCGGAGCGTGCTGGCATCAAAATCGGGGTTGAACTCCAGCTCCACGCTGTAGGCCGGCTCGGGGAACTCGATATAGCGGACGGTGGTCATCGCCTCGAAGGTGCTGATGCGGATCTGCCGTAAGCCATTGCGGCGCTCGTACAGGACCAGGTAATCGCGGAAGGTATCCACATAGTCGATCAGCACATCCTCCCGGTGGGGGATCACCTCTTCCCAGTGCTCGATATCCGGCGTCTGGACGCTGGCTTTGACGAGCTTGAAGTTCTCTGCCTGATGATTGGTGACAATGTAGAACGTCCCCTGGTGGTGCGCGGCGAGATATTCGACGCCATCCCGGCGCGGGGACAGCACCTTGAGCTCTGGCTCCGGCTCATCGGCATCCAGGAAGCGCATCTCTGTGGCGCGCGTGCTGTGGTGGTTCGTGAAGATGTATTTCTGATCGCGGGATTTGTGGATGAACAGGAAGTAGGCCTCGTCGGGATCGTGGAAGACCAGCCTGTCGCCGGATGGGTCAGTGCCGAGGCAATGGCGCATGAGGTTGCAGGGACGCTCCGCCTCGTCCATGGTGAGGTAATACAGCGCCTGGCTGTCGTTCGCCCATTCCACCCCAGTGTGATAATAGACGCTGCTGTAGGTGTTGACGATGAATTCCGGGTAGAGCGTCCCGGTGTGCAGGTCCTTGATGTACAGGGTGTACGCCTCCCGGCCGTCGATATCCACCGAGTAGGCCAGTTTGGCTGCATCCGGGCTGACCGTCAAGGCTCCGACGCTGCAGAAGGATTTGCCCTCGGCCAGGTCGTTTTGATCGAGTAGAATCTCCTCGGGGCTGTCGAGAGAGCCTCGCTTCCGGCAGAAAATGGGGTATTGCTTGCCGGCTTCGGTTCGCGAATAATAGAAAAAATCTCCCCTTCGCTCGGGAATGCTCGAGTCCGTCTCCTTGAGGCGGTTCTTCATTTCAGCGTATAAGGTCTCCTGGAGGGACTTGGTATGCCCCATAATCTCTTCCAGGTAGTCATTTTCTGCGTGTAGGTACTTCAATACTTCCGGATCGGACCGGTCGCGCATCCAGTAATAGTTGTCGATGCGCGTATAGCCGTGCTGGGTTATCTCATACGGACGTTTAGGGGCGGTGGGATAAGGTAACATGGTATGCTCTCTATAGGATATGATTTTGTCGGGTGGATACAATGTTTTTGGGGATCGCCCCGGGCGACTCCCGGGAGCGGATGCAGATTATAAACCCGAACCTCAAGCCGCCGGCCGTTTTGATATCAGACTCTAATCTTTGCCAAAACTGCGTGTAGTGAGTGCTCCCGCGCTGAGCGGAGCAACGAGTGTTCTCCGAGGCGCGAAGTCGAAGCGCGCTCTTATTGATTAAGCATAGTGTTCTGCACCCCTTCGGCCACGCTGTCAGCGCGGCATTTTTCAATATGAGTCGTGCGTCTGATAGATCTTCGCGATCACTTCCTCAAGCGGCGGATCGGAGATCGTGATATCGACCACACTGCCCGCGTCGGTGAGATGCGAGAGCACTTTCTCTACCGGTGTGCGATGGATATCGAAGCGCAGCTTCACGCCGTATTGACCGATCTTGATCATTTCTGTACCTTCGACTTCGAAGGTCTTTGCCACCTCGGCTGCATAACGGACCTCGACCAGTTTCGAGGTGAGGAATTTCCGTTTGAGATTGGAGACCTTGTCCTCGTAGACGATCTGCCCGTGGTTGATGATGATGACGCGCTTGCACAGCGCCTCCAGGTCGCCGGCATCATGCGAGGTGAGCAGCACGCCCACGTTCTCGAGGCGCGCCATCTCCCGGATCGCATCCCGGATGTGTTGCTTGGCGACCACATCCAGGCCGATGGAGGGCTCGTCGAGCAGGATCAGCCTGGGGCGGTGGAGGAGCGAGGCAGCCACTTCACAGCGCATACGCTGGCCGAGAGAGAGTTTCCGCACGGGGATGTCGAGCAGGTCCTGGATCTCGAACGCCTCGGCGATCTGCGCGATGCGCACCTTCGTCTCGCGATCGTCCATCTCGTAGATCTTTCCGAAGAGCGTGAACGTGTCGATCGCCGGCAGGTGATACCACAGCTGCGGACGCTGTCCGAAGACGGTGCCGATGTGATAGGCAAGCTGCTGCCGCTCCTTCCAGGGCACGTACCCGAGAACGCGCGCCTCTCCACCGGTCGGATGCAGGATCCCGGTCAGGATCTTGATCGTGGTGGATTTCCCGGCGCCATTCGGACCGATAAAGCCGAGCAACTCGCCCGCTTCCATCTGGAAGCTGAGATTGCGGACCGCTTCTACCGTGCTATATTCGGGTCTATACAGTGCGCGCAGAGAGCCGCTCATGCCCGCGGCTTTACGCTTGGTTTGAAACGTCTTGTGCAGATTCCGGACTTCGATAGCAGGCATTTGTATTCACCGCGAAAGACACAAGGGAGCACAAAGGATTTTCCCTGTCTGCTCGATATTGTAGTCGACGGGGTCTTGCACCGGGAGGGCAGGTTAGTGTATCCTATGAGAAAACCGATGGCTGAACGAAAGGATACTCTCATGCGTTTACAAGGCAAGAAGGTTGCCACGCTCGTCGCCGAGGGCGTGGAAGACCTCGAATACTATGTGCCGCTGATGCGGCTGCAGGAAGAAGGCGCCGTTGTGCTGACGGCAGCCCTGGATCTCAAAACCATTCACGGCAAGAATGGGCTCGAGATTGCGCCGGATACCAGGATCGACTCGCTCAACGCCGATGATCTGTTCGCACTCATTGTCCCGGGCGGCTGGGCGCCGGATAAGCTGCGCCGCCATGCCGCCGTGAAGGATCTCGTCCGCCGCATGGATGAAATGGGCAAACCGATCGGCATCATCTGCCATGGCGGGCTGATCCCCATCTCGGCGGGCATCATGAAGGGCCGCCGCGCCACGGGCTCCCTGGGCATCAAAGACGATATCGTCAATGCGGGAGGCACCTGGGTGGATGAGCCTGCCTTCCGCGAGGGCAACCTGACCTGGGGCCGCGTGGTGGCAGACATCCCCGATTTTTGCCGCGAGCTGGTGCAGGCGTTGACAGAAGCGCT
>DAITPI010000178.1:0-8686 GCA_036833655.1 Anaerolineales bacterium
TCACGAGCAGAGGATGTAGAGCTCCAGCGCAACCGGAATAGAAAGCGGCGGATCCCCGTGGATCCGCCGCTTCTCTTTACAGTAAGTGTACCTACGAGTCCCTCGCGCTGCGACTACGCTCCCCTTCGGCAAGCTCAGGATCGCTCCGCTTAGCGCGGAACTAGATTGCCCGCGGGTGCCTGGCGATGGCGGTGGATGTGATTTTCTGGCGGTGCGTCTGCACCTGGATCTGGTTCTCCGCCATGAACTGGCGCATCTCGAGCATGGATTGGACAAGTGCCAGCGTCGACTCGGCGCCCTGGTTCTCGTTCAGGCGGTCGATCTGCAGGCCGTCGCGGCAGCCACCGGTCGATTTATCATAGACCCAGACGCCGAGGGCATTGCGCCCGAAGAACCATTCGAATGCCTGGGTGGCATGCTGGTACCACTTCATCTCCTTGGTCACGCGGTAGGCATCCAGACAGGCGGAGAGCAGCGCATGCACCTCCACTGGCTGCTGGTCGAAGTAGGGCAGCGGACCATTCTTCCTGTAGAAGCCCTGGTTGCCGATCGGCATCAGCCAACCCTGCTCCGACAGCTGGATCTGTACCAGCCATTCCAGCGATTCCAATCCTACCGCAATCGCCTCGGAATCGTTGTTGCTCTGCCCGTACTGCAGGAGCGCGTGCGGCAGAATCGGATTGCAATAGGTGACGATCTCCTCAAACCAGTGCCACTCGTCTGTGCGCGTGCCACGATAGCGCTCCAGCAGCTTTTGCACCAGCGTGTGCTGGATGGTAAGTACCGCCCGGTCGCCGGGGTAGCGGCGGAGATAGCGCTGGATGCCCAGCAGGCTGAATGCCCAGGCACGCGGGCTGCTGAACTCGGTGACGGCGGGGATGGCGGTCTCGAACAGCCTGCCTGCCATGCCCTGCAAGCCTTCGCGCTTGGAGCGCGCCAGCACAGTGCCGAGCGCCCACAGGGCGCGGCCGTGGCTATCTTCTGAGCCCACAGCCTCGAGCCAGCGCCGGTCGTAGTCCATGAAGTTGCGGAAGCGACCCTCTTCCGGGTTGAAGGCGTGCCAGAGAAATGCCAGGTAACGGTGACCAAGCTCCTGGACACGTTGGAAGGCATGCTGGTCTGCCTCATTCTTCGGCAGGTTTGCCGGCTCCTCCAGCTGCACCGAGACGATCAGGGCGCGGGCATTGTCGTCGGTGGTGTAGCCCTCGTTGTAATTCGGCACGCTGAAGACCGCGTGCTGGAACATACCGGTGCCATCGGTGAGGCGCTCGATGTGGTCGAGCTTGAGGGTGGGCGTTTCTTCCACGTGCTCGGCAGGATAGGCGTTGACGGTCATCAGGTAGTGCTCGGCAAAGTGCTGCTGGCGGGCCAGGTCGAAGCTCTCACGGTAACGCTGCGCCACAGCGGGCCAGATCATCTGCCTGCCATACAAATAGGCGCGCTTGCGCATCGCATTTGCATCCGCTTCATTGTCCAGCAAGAACAGGATCTTTTCCGAGACGGCTTCCGAATCGCGGAAGGGAACGAGAATGCCACGATCCTCGGCGAGCAGCTCTTTCGCATAGCGATAAGGGGTCGAGATGACTGCCTTGCCCGCGCCAACGGTATACGCCAGCGTGCCAGAGACCACCTGCTCGGGATCGAGGTACGGTGTGATGTAGATGTTCGCCGCGCCGATGAACTCCTTCAGGTCTTTCAGGGTCACGAACTGGTCGACAAACAGTACATTATTTTCCAGTCCCAGCTCGCGCACGCGTGCCTGCAGGCTCTCCCGGTAGGCTTCGCCCTCGTGGGCTTTGACATGTGGGTGAGTGGCGCCCAGCACGAGATACAGCAGGTCGGGATAGCGCTCCACAACGGGCGGCAGCGCCTCGATCACATACTCCAGCCCCTTATTACGCGAGAGCAGACCAAACGTCATCAGGACCCTGCGTCCGTCCGCGTCGAACTTGTCTTTATGGAAACCGGGATCCACAAACGGCACATCATGGATGCCGTGTGGAATAAAGTCGATTTTGTGCTCCGGGATGCCGTAGATGCGGACGAGGTCGTTGCGAGAGTGCTCGCTCATCACCACCAGGCGGTTCGAGAGACGCGCCACCTCACGCATCACCTCATACTGCTCCGGGTCTGGCTTCTCCAGCACCGTGTGGAGCGTCGTGATGACCGGCGCGTTCACATTGCGCAGGAGGGTGAGGATATATTTGCCCCACTCGCCGCCGAAAATACCGTACTCGTGCTGCAAACTGATCGCATCCACCGCATGCTGGTTGAGAAAGTTCGCGGCGCGCTCGTAGTCAAACAGATTGTTCTCGCGCATCTCATAGCGCACCTGTTCCGGGTAAGGATATCCCTCGGGTACATCGTTCATCGCGATGACCATGCTCTGGATATCCGGAAATTCTTCTGAAAACGCATCGGACAAATCCGTTGTAAATGTGGCAATGCCACACTGGCGCGGCAGGTAATTGCCGATAAAAGTGACCCGTTTCAGGTCGGGGATCAAATTCACTTCCATACCTATTCTCTCCAAAGATCAAGATTTGCTCTTCTGTTCCAGGTTGCGGGCTGTGAAGAATTCATCATTGCAGTGCTCCTGCTCTTCAGGAACGTAGCCAAGCCCAACAGGAAAACAAGCATACATCGTAGCGCGATGTAGCCGTTCAAGCAGGCTAGAACTCGAAGCGTCCCTATTATGCTGTCTCTGCCATGTACTGAACCACGAAGCCGATTTGCCACCCCGCTAGACAACTTACCTGGATCCCTATTCTATCATATAGTCTGCAGATGTGGACGGATTTGCAGCATGACCACATCGCAGCGTTTCGGCTGCGGGACGGTGTACTTCTATGACGCACTAAGCAGGCACGGGGTTCAATAGCCCCAGCAAATGACTGTGTCTAGTATAAGAAACAGTCTCTCCCGAGGCAATCGGGGAAGACCCTAATGCCTTAACATCCCCTATTGTTCAAATGTCTGGAATGTCTTGCGCTAACGGGTCAGAATTACCACTCGCAGCCGGGCGCCGTGCTGACGTCTGCAAATTTGCCGACGCGCTTGTACATGGTCACGTTGGTGAACGGCTCGCCGAGGATGCCGTCATGGATCGCCCATGAGCGCAAGCGGATACTGTCGGCGGCTGCAGGAGAGCGGAATGGGCTGGAGCCGTCCAGCTGCCGGCGGAATTCGCCCCCCTCCTGGAACCCGGCGTGGATCGCCTCCATCTGGCGTTTCCCCACCTGGTAGGCAAAGCCGTAGCGCTCGAAAATAGCCGCATTGTGATAGTACAGGGGCTCGACGAAATACATCTCATGTCCCAGGCTGGTGAGAAAACCCTCGAAGGCCGTGGTGGCAGGCTGGAGCAGGCGCAAGCCGCGCCGCACCTGCCCGGGCGAGAGCCCGTACTGGAGAGCAGCTCGTTCTGCTTCGATGTTTCGCTTCAGCGTTCCGAAGCGAGTCGGGGAGCCATCGGGCATTCGGTCCACGTTAAAGCGTGGCGCCGCCGGGTCGTTCAGGATATAGAGCAGCACATGGATCTGCCCGTTGAGCGTATCCGTCAGATGGGCATAGAGCACCGGGTCCTCGAAACCGGGCCGGTGATAGACGCGCATTTCAACGTCGCTGGAGCCTTCGGCAAAACGGAACTGGAGCAGGTCGTGATTCTGCGCCAGCTCCGGCAGCCCGAATTTCTCATTCAGCTCATTTGGAATATAACGGGCATAGATCGCCCGCTTTTCCTGCTCTGGAAGCTTATTGATCCCGCCGATTGTCGATGGAGTCATTGTCGTCTCGTCGTTATTGCACGGGTGTGCCGAGGTGATGCCCGGCATCCTCAATCGCTGAAAACCTACCGAACTCTCGATTCGCGCTCGGCGCTGCGAGCCTCATCGCGCTTGGCAATCGCTGAGCGCTTATCGTACGCTTTCTTGCCTTTGGCGAGGGCGATCTCGATCTTGGCGCGCCCGTCCTTGAGATAGACCCGCGTCGGGACAATGGTCATGCCCTTAATGCGGACGCCGTCCCACAGCTCGCGGATCTGCTTCTTGTGCAGCAGCAAGCGCCGGCGCCGGCGCGGCTCGTGATTGAAGCGGTTTGCCTGCTCGTAGGGCGCTATGTGCGCCTCGACGAGCCAGGCTTGCTCACCGTTCTCGATATCCACGTACGATTCCTGGATGCTAATCTGTCCGGCGCGGATGGATTTGATCTCACTGCCCTGCAGCGCCAGCCCCGCTTCGAATTTCTCCAGCAGGAAATATTCAAAACCAGCCTTGCGGTTGGTCGCGACCACTTTGACATTTTCAGCCATACAAAATCATTTTACCGCTTGTCCGGGAAAAGTGAGATGTTTCAACCTGGCGACCAGGGCACTCTAGCCTCGCCGGAGGATGAATACGGCCGCGAACATGCGCAGAGCAGCGAACAGCAACAAGGCGCTCGACAGCCCGATGCTGTCCGAGATGGCAGGCCCCGCCAGCGAGCCGATCAGGATAGCGGCATTGAGGATGATCGTATACCACGCCAGATGCGACGGCCGGTCATGGGCAGGGATGTGCTCCAGCATGTAGTTCGCATACGCGCCGGAGACGAACGCGAACGCCAGCCCACCGACCAGCGAAACGCCGTAGAAATGCAAAGCATTCCGTGAGAGGGACAGGAGCAATGGGTAGAGGCCGAGCCCGGCAATGCTCCAGCCGGTGATATTACGATTCCCGAACCGGTGCGCCAGCTTGCGGATCTGGGTGGAGCCAAGCAAAACGCTCAGATAGAAGAGGGCAGTGCCGATGCCGAGATTATCGTCGCTCAAATGCAGCACGCGCACGTTGTAGATCCCAAAGATGGGGACGGGCAGGTACTGGGTCAGGTGGAAGACAAATAAGGCGACCAACACCCGTTGAAACGGCGTCTTCCAGATGTCCATGCGCAGGGAGGATGTGAGGTTGCGCGGTGCGGGGTCCTCTACTGCGGTCTCAGCCGGAAGCAGCGGCGGTTCCGAGGCGACCGGTCTCACGAATTTGAGGTGCAGGCTGCTCATCGCCGCGCCCAGAGTCCCGATCGCGAAGACGATCTGGTATCCCATCGGAAAGGGGACCGTGTTCAGGATGTATCCGCTCAGCAGGGATGTAAGCATAAATGTGATGGCAAGCATGGCATTGCGGACGCCAGCCACGTGGGCGCGGTATTCGATCGGCACAGCTTCCGCAAACAGGGCATTGAAACCTACACCTAGAGGTGTGAGGGGAATCGCCATGAGAAATGTGATCACAAGGATCGCAAAGATTTGTCCACGTGCAGGAAGTAACCAGGGCAGGAAAACCAGAAGCAAAAAACCGATCCGGTAGAAGACAGAGGTCAGAAAAACGGCCCGGCTCATCTGTTGTCTCTGGAGCCAGTGCCCCGCGGGAATGGCAAGAAATAGATTGACGAAGGCCGAGATGGCGCCGAGCAGACCGATCTGGAAACTGGTCGCCCCGAGCCGGATGGCGTAGATGCTCAGGAAGCTGATCGTAGAGCCGTTGAGAACCCCGAACCAGCCAATATCGAAATAAAGATGCAGAAAATTGGATCGATATTCTCTGGGGATGCCCGCCTGGCGAAATAGTCCGTTTAGCATTGCGCAGCAGATTATATATCGGTTTGTACTGAGCGCCTGCCTCTCAAGAAGCCAGGAGTGTCTAATTTGGGAGGCTTGTCCGATGATCTCACCCCCGAGCATACGGAGACCACGGAGAAATCCTCGTAGAAAAAATGTGTGCGCTCAGTGTTCTCCGTGGTGAACGTGTCCCAGACCAGCCCTTTGTGCACGCCCAGCCCTACAACGCTCAAGTCAACAGGACAATTTGACCGGTTGTCCCGTCCAGCCGGATGCGCTGACCATCCCTGAGGCGCGTGGTCGCCTCGTGTACACCGACCACCGCAGGAATGCCATATTCACGCGCCACCACAGAGCCGTGTGTCATCATGCCGCCGACCTCGGTGATCAAGCCGCCGGCTGCCATAAAGAGCGGAGTCCAGGCGGGATCCGTGCCCGGGCAGACCAGGATCTCACCGGGCTGCAGCCCCGCCTGACGTGGGTCGAGGATCACATGGACAAGCCCTTCCACAACGCCAGGAGAGACCGGGCTGCCTGTGATGACATCGGCGCTATCGGTGTCTGCGCCGAGGCCCTCATAGAAGGCACGCCCGTCACTGATCAGCAGGCGCGGCACCTGTTTGCGGCGCAGCTCACGCTGGTAGGTCAGGCGGCGCCCGGCAATCAACTTCTTCCAATCGTCTGGCTCCGCCCCGGCGAGCGCCTCGAGCTCGTTGAGTCGAAGAAAAACAAGGTCATCTGCCCGTTCGATCGTACCGGCTTCCGCGAATTCAGCGCCCACTTCCAACAGCGCCTGGCGCGCGATCCCCATGGTGCGGACGGCGAAGAACTTGGGACTCTCGCGGGCACCCATTAGCAGACGGATCCGGCGGGCCGCGCCGCGCACCAGTCTCTCCTTGAGCCAGCCCCCGGGCTGCTCGCGGACCCGGGCAGCCAGTTTCTCAAGCGCATCGGAGGCAGCCTCTCGTCCTCTTTGGAAAACCGCACTGGGCGCGGCAGCCTCGTCGATGTTCAGGTAGCTCTGTAGCACGTGCATGATGGGCGTCGGCTCCTCGCGCCAGCGCGGCTGGCCGAAGTCGATCTCGCCGATGCCGCGCATTCCGTACCGTTCCATGAAGCGCACGATCGCCGTCTGTGCTGCGGAGGGCAGGGTCCCGTCGAGGAAGCGGCGGGCAAGCGCCGGGGCATCGGAAGAACGGAATTCTTCGGCGGCTTCCACGTCTGCACGGATCGCGGTCGCCGTTTCCCAGAGCGCCAGGTCCATTTCTGTCGTGACATTCCGGGGCAGGGCACGCGTCATCTCCAGCACCAGGGAGCGGTCTTCGCCCGCCAGCTCGTTGAGCAGGTTGAGCATGCCCATGCTCGGACCGAACACCGGAATAAAGCGCGGCAGCAAGAATTGAAAGGCACTCCCAATTCGTGTCCGCATGAACTGGACTACGTTCCGGAGCCGTCCGAAGCGGTCCGGAGCGGGCGGAACCTGCGCCGTCGCAAGGTTCGACTCGATCAGTGCATCGAACTCAGCGCGGGCGCGTTCCGGGCGGATCATATTGCGGATCAAGCGCGCCAGCACCGGAAGCGCAAACCGCACGACGCGTCTCGCCGTGACCAGCCTCAGTTTCCCGGTCCCCGCCCCAAGTCGCGGGTCGGCAAGGAGCGGCTGAAGGACTTTCCCCGTGCCCGGCTCGATGAACCCGATCGCGCCACTCAGCCGCAGCCCGACCGGGTTTCGCAGCAGGTCGCTGATCTTGATCCAGATCCGCTCGCCGGCGACTGCGAACACATCTACTTCGTCCGGCTTGAGGGGCACGCCAAACATCCTGCCCGCGCCGGCGACAATGTGCAGGGCTGCATCCAGTCCAAGCGGAGTCATCGGTCCGACCAACCCCTGCGCCGCGCCAAACGAGAACCAGACGATCAGAGGATCGAACGATAACTTTGGAATAGGGAAAAGCGAGGTGATCGCTCGCGATTGGAGAATATAGAGCCGGTCGTCGGCGAATGCCCATTCGATATCCTGCGGGAAGCCATATTCCTTCTGGATTTGCTGGCCCATCTCCGTCAGCGCAAGGATGTGTCGATCGCTGAGCGCCTGTACAGCCGCGGCGTCTTCCTCGATCGTCTCCACGCCTCCGCCTGCCTTGCCGCGAGTGGAGATTTTCTTTGCCCCGAGCGTCTTTGCGAGGACCTGGCGCTGGCGCGTGTCTACCACATAATGATCCGGTTCCACCTGCCCCGAGACGAGCGCCTCGCCCAACCCGACCGTCGCATCGATGACTGATTCGCTGCGCAGCCCCGTGAGCGGGTTTGCGGTAAAGAGCACACCGGAGGCTTCGCTTGGCACCATCTCCTGCACGATGACCGCGACTGCCGCCTCATCGTGGTCGATGCCGTTCCGGATGCGATAGCCGATTGCACGCGCCGTCCAAAGGCTGGACCAGCAGTTGACAACAGCCACCAGGAATTGCTCTGCGCCGATCACATTCAGATACGTATCCTGCTGACCGGCGAATGACAGGTCGGGCAGATCCTCCGCAGTGGCAGAGGAGCGGACGGCTACAGGCCTGTTCTCGAGGCCGGCGTGGGCATATGCCACACGGATGGCTGATTCCAGCTCCCCCGGCATTTTCCCCGCGGCGAACGCCACCCGGATCTGCGCCGAGCTCCGCTCCAACGCGGCGGCATCTTCAGCCGAAAGCCCGTTCACCCCTGAGAGGATCGCTGGCAGCCAGCGATTGGCGCTGACGAAGTCGCGGTAGGCGCCGGTCGCGATGATGAAGCCGGGCGGCACCGGGAAGCCTGCCCGCCTCAGCCTAGCCAGGTTCATGCCCTTGCCTCCGGCAGTCTCGAGCGTGGCATCCGCGGAGTCGAATGGCAGGATCGTCATAGGGATATTATGGCATAAAAAAGCGCTAACTGTGCAGACGCGTCAGGGGCATAACTCGTCCAGACGTTTCAGGTTAATCAGCTTGACGGCAGGGGTCCGACGGCACGTTCTCATATCACTTAAGAGGCGAGATTCAACATGTCAACCGTAAAAACAAAACTGAACAGCGACACCGATGTCCTAAAGAAAATCAAGCTGGTCGCGGTGGC
>DAITPI010000179.1:0-8632 GCA_036833655.1 Anaerolineales bacterium
GGCCTGGGATGGGGGATGCCAAGTTCTTCGACGGCTTTTTCAATTTCACTCTTCTCGGTGATGTGGGCAGCGTTCGTCGTCTTGTCCCCCTTTGAAAGAAATCTGGCGAATCTTCATTTTTTCTCCTGCCGATAAAAATGCCAGCTGTGCAGCGAATTATAACTGGCGGGGACAACGCGGATACTCAGATCCTGCAGCGCCCGGAAGATCAGTCCGCGCCGGCAGGATTTTCTGACAGCTCCGCCTTACTGCTTAAGTAAAAGATACTTGCCACAAAACCGATCAGCACCACCAGTGCGCCCGTCATAAAGGGAAAGTTTATGTTCAGGTCCAACGCCGCGCCTGCCCACAGGGGACCCACGACCCGTCCCAGGCTCATGAAGGCGTTGTTCAGCCCCATCGCAACGCCCTGACCGGTGTCCGCGCGCTTCGAGATAAGCGACGACACAGCGGGCCGGAGCATGGCGTTGCTCAGAATGAACAGGCTGGTCATCAACACCACCGTTGACAGGTTGTAGGCGGTGAGCATGAGCACGAAGCCAAAGATGCTCGCAAACAGCGATGCCTTGACCACGGCAACGTCACCCCATTTGCGTGTGGCAATCCCGGTCAGGACTCCCTGGACGATGGCGGAGGTCAGACCGACGATCGTCAGGATAAAGCCAATGGTTTGCGACTCATAGCCGAATCGGGCTTCCGCGTAATAGGCAAAGATCCCTTCGAAGTTTGTCAAGGCGAAGTTGTGCAGGAAGGCAAGGACAAAGAGAAAACCGATCGGTCCGAATAATGCCAGCCACATGGCTTTGAACTGGGGTCCCCGGAATCCGCCGACAGAGGTCGTCCGCTTCTCGGGGTGGAGCGACTCGGGGAGGAAGAACCAGATCAGCGTCATGGCAACAATGGAGAGTGCTGCTGACAGGAAGAACGGCGCCTGGAGCGATTTGCCTCCCATCATGCCACCGATGCCGGGACCCAGCACCATTCCTACGCCCATGGCGGCGCCCACAACGCCCATTCCGCCGCCGCGCTCACGCTCGCTGGTGCTATCGCCGATAAAAGCCATTGCCGTGGGCAGAGTAGCGGAGGACAATATCCCTCCGAGCGCCCGGAAGAGATAGAGTGTCCATAAGCTTGACGATAAGCCGAAGCCGATCATGGTCAAGCCATTGCCCAGCGTGCCCAGGATCAGGATCGGCTTGCGCCCGTACCGGTCCGATAGATCGCCCCAGAAGGGGGAAAAGATGAACTGCATCAGGGAAAAGACTGCCATGAGGATGCCCATGGCCATTCCGCTCCCGCCGAACTTTTCTACCAGGAACGGCAGGATCGGAATGATCATGCCAAACCCGAGCATGACGACGATCAAGGTAAAGAAGAGGATGGCGATGTTTCGGTTTTTGAGCATGGCAACGATTATACATCCCGAACAAAAAAGACCTGAGAGGCACTTCCGCCTCTCAGGTCCTTTTTTTTCTCGCCTCGTTTCTACTCCACGATATTGATGGGCAGCTCGTTCTTGGTGCTCAACGCTGCCACGCTGACCTGCGCGGCGATCCGGTGTGAAATCTCGCGCAGGGCATTGGCGACGGGCGAATCCGGGTACGAGACCAGGATGGGTTTGCCGCTATCGCCGCCGATGCGCACGTTCTGATCGATCGGCACTTTGCCCAGGAAGTTGGCCTGTGACGCCTGGGCGAGCTGCTCGCCGCCGCCGGAACCGAAGATATCCATGCGGGTGCCATCGGGCAGGTCCAGATAAGACATGTTCTCGATGATGCCGAGGATCGGTACTTCGAGAGTACGGAACATATTCAAGCCACGGCTGGCATCTTCGAGCGAGACCAGCTGAGGCAGGGTCACGATCACTGCGCCACTGAGGGGGAGCGCCTGCGCCAGCGACAGGGATGCATCACCAGTGCCGGGGGGCAGGTCGATGATCAGATAATCCAGCTCGCCCCACTCTACATCGCTCAGGAACTGACGGATCGCGGAGTTGAGCATCGGTCCGCGCCAGATGAGCGGCTGCCCGGGCTTGACCAGCAAGCCCATCGAGATCATCTTGATGCCGTACGCCACTGCCGGGACGAGGCGGTTGCCTTTCGGGGGCGGTAGCCGGTCTACGCCGAGCATGGTGGGAATGTTGGGGCCGTAGATATCGGCGTCCATCAAACCGACGCGCGCCCCGCTCTGGGCAAGCGCGATGGCAACATTGACCGATACCGTGGATTTGCCCACGCCGCCTTTGCCCGAGCCCACCGCGATCGCATTGCGGATAGGCATATTGACCAGCCCGCGCATGCGCCCGTCGTTAGGCACGTCCGAGTCGAACTTGATCGTCACCGATTTCACACCCTCGACCGCCATGACAGCCTGCCGGGACTCGCGTTCGATCTGAGTCTGTAGCGGGCAGGCGGGCGTCGTGAGCATGATCGTAAAGGAGACCACGTTGTCTCGGATCTCCAGCTGCCGGATCATGTTCAGCGTGACGAGGTCCTTGTGTAATTCTGGCTCCTGCACCTTGCTTAATGCAGAAAGAACTGCTTCTTTTGTGAGTGTCATGAGTTTATTGTACCAACCTTAAAGCTATTTCGCGCTGCGCGGACTGCCATGCTTGTCAGCATGGAGACGAAGCACGAGAACGAGATTACGATGTCGCCGCCGGGGTTGCCGGTGCTGCGGCCGCGCCGGCTGCTTTGGCTGCCTTGGCAGCTTCCTTTGCCTTGCGCTCCGCCTCGTTGCGCTCGTAGTTCTCCGGGCGAATGCTCTTGTAGTAGGAGGCGGGCTTCAGCAGCTTTTCCATATCGTACACATTGCGTCCGTAGGATGCCAGCTCGAATTCATGGTCCATGATGATCGCATCGAAGGGACAATACTCGGCGCAGAAGCCACAGTTCATACAGATATCCATGTCGATGTAGAACTCGGTCGGCTCCGGGATGGG
This sequence comes from Anaerolineales bacterium, assembly GCA_036833655.1. Classification (GTDB taxonomy): domain Bacteria; phylum Chloroflexota; class Anaerolineae; order Anaerolineales; family Villigracilaceae; genus Defluviilinea. The sequence goes on from DAITPI010000179.1 coordinate 2,942, forward strand.
GCGGCCCGTGTTCGGGTCGTTCGAGCGCACGATCCAGATGCATTGCGGCGGGCAGACCTTGGCGCAGATGCCGCAGGAAGTGCAACGCACTTCGCGTTTTCCTTCCGGCTTCTCATCGTAGACCAGGAACGGCACAAAGCGCATCTCTTCAGGTGCGATCAGGCGTTCTTCCGGATACTGGATCGTAAAGATGCCTTTCGTATCCTTGCTGGAGCGATGCTTGATGCCCTCTTCAGAGTGATAACGCTTCTTGCCGCGGATCAGCCAGGCAATGTCATCGACGTAGGTATCGATGAATCGCTTGGCAGTGACACTCAAGCCTTTTAATATACCTTTGCCATACATGATTCATATCTCCTTAGCATAGCTGGCGCCGGAGCGCGCGCCTCTACGCAACATGGAAACTATCTATCCAATTCGCCCATCACGACATCGAGAACGCCGAAGAGCAGCACAAAATCTGCGATCTTGGTGCCCAGGCACATCTGCTCCAGCGCAGTGATGTTGACGAACGAAGGAGCGCGGACGTGATAGCGCCACGGATTCGGCTTGCCGTTCGAGACAACGTAGAAGCCCAGCTCCCCTTTCGGGGATTCGCTGCGACCGTACGCTTCGCCGGCCGGGACACGGACCTGGTACTGTGGCTTCTGCGAGTTGATCGGGCCCTGGGGAATTTGCTTGAGTGCCTGCTGGAGAATCCGCAGCGACTGCCAGATCTCGTCCAGGCGGATGATGTAGTTATCGTAGAGATCGCCGTTCGGGCGGGTGCAAACATCGAACTCAAAGCGATCGTAGATGCTATAAGGATCCGCCCGGCGCAGGTCATAGGGCACGCCCGTGGCGCGCAGGACCGGTCCGGTGATCGAATACTTGATCGCCGTCTCTGCATCGATGACATGCACGCCCCTCGAGCGGGCGACCAGCACTTCGTTCTCGCTGAGCAGGCGATCCATCTCCTCCGTCTTGGCAGGCAGACGCTCGTAAACCAGATCCTTGATCTTCTGCATCACATCCTCGGGCACGTCGCGCAGCACGCCACCGAAGCGGAAATAGTTGCACATCATGCGCGCCCCCGAAACGGCTTCAAAGATATCGAGGATCAGCTCGCGCTCCTCGAAGGCATACAGCGCCGGTGTGTACATGGCGCCCATGTCGTTGAGCAGGTTACCGATAAAGACCAGGTGGTTCTGGATACGGCTGAGCTCCGCCATGATCACGCGGATGTAATCTGCCCGCTCGGCCACAGAGATGTTCATCAGCTTCTCGACCGCAAGGGCATAACTGAAGTTGTTCGCCATCGAGTTGAAGTAATCCAGGCGGTCGGTGAACGGCATGTTCTGGATATAAGTGTTGCGCTCGCCGATCTTTTCGTGGTTGCGGTGCAGGTAGCCGATCACCGGTTTGAGCCCGACGATCGTCTCACCTTCGAGCATGATGGCGGCACGAAAGACGCCGTGTGTGGAGGGGTGCTGGGGACCAAAATTGAGCACGATCCGGTCGGTCTCCAGGCCCTCTTCATTTTTCAGGGAGTAGCGCGCCAGCGAGCCATATAGCATGGCGTCGCCTTCGGGGATCCACTTCTCCGGGTCGAAGCCCTGGGGAAATTTCAAATTGTCATGGAAGGGATTCTTCTCCTCAGAGTAGAAGAACTTGCCATCGGGCCAGCGGCTCTTGAACGGCTTGAACTCCTCCTCGTAGAAGCCCTCTTTCCAGTCTTTGCGCAGGGGATGGCCCTCGTAGCCTTCCCACATCAGGATGCGGCGCAAGTCGGGGTGGCCCGTGAAGCGGATGCCGAGCAGGTCCCAGGCTTCGCGCTCCTGGAAGTCCACGCCGGGCCAGATCCCGATCAGCGACGGTACCTCGACGGGATCCTCGCGCGGCACCTGGACCTTGAACGCCAGCCCGGGTCCGCCGGTGGTCCGGTACGCGTGGTAGACCACTTCCATCCGGTTCTCGGGGAAGTAGTCCACGCCCGTGACGGTGGATAGCAGATCATAACCGAGCTCGTCGCGGATCGCCGTCGCAACCTCGATCAGATTCTCCTTCGGGACGATCCAGCCCTTGTAGGCGGGTCGAGTGTCGGCGGTCACAATGCCCGGGAAGCGCGCCCCCAGGTCATTGGTGGAGGGTTCAACTGTCTCAGTAGGAGGGACTGTGGTAGCCATGGGGTTATCCTTCCTTCGCTTCAGCAATCTGCTCGATTTCCTGGCTGCGGCGCGGGTCGATCAGGTCGGGTCCCAGGATCGGCACGGGCACTTCCACGGTATCCGGTCCCTTGCGGTACCAGCGCACCTTGCGGATCGACTCCTTGTCGATCTTCTCCTGCAGCTTGATCATGCCGGCGATCAGGGCCTGTGGGGTGGGAGGGCAGCCGGGGATGTAGACATCTACTGGCAGGAACTTGTCGATGCCTGCCACCACGTTATAGCCTTCCTTGAATGGACCTCCGCTCGATGCGCACGCTCCCATGGCGACCACATACTTGGGCTCGGGCATCTGGTTGTAGAGGCGGATGACCGCCGGGACCATCTTCTTGGTCACGGTGCCGGAGACGATCATGACGTCCGCCTGGCGTGGGGTAGGGCGCATGACTTCCATCCCGAAGCGCGCCATATCATAACGGGCGGTCTGGGCGACGATCATCTCGATGGCGCAGCACGCCAGACCGAACATCAGCGGCCATACCGAAGAGCGCCGGCCCCAGTTATACAGCCGGTCCAGCGTGGTAACGGTCACGGCATTCTGGATGTCTTGAGGGATGTCGTACTGGGGCAAACTGAGTCGTTCATTATCCATGGATGTTCTCCTCGAACCAGTCTTGATAGATTGCGTACAGAATGTCGTCGTTCGCGAGCGACGGGTCATCCTCGAATTCCGATAGCTGCAGCGTCCACTTGTAGATCTGTCCGAGTGTGACGTGGTCCAGGTTCACATCTGGATGCTGCCTGCGTAACTCTAAAGCGATCGCGTAGGTGCTTTCCCAATTGAGTGTCATCAATTTCAACAGCGGTCGAGACCACTCCTGTCTTGTTTACCTGTTGATTCTGGTCTCGATACGCCCCGACAAGCACGGGGCTACTCGACCAGCGGTGCTAGCTTGCTTCAAGTTTCGTTTCTCTGAAATAAAGAAACAGCGGCAGGGCAAAGGAAAGCCCTACCAGTACTGCCGCCAACAAATACAGCCAGGGTGTCTTCATCTGCAACCTGTTTGCTTCTGCAAAGACAAAGACACCGAACGTGATCGCAGCAACCGTCAAATCCATTGTCAGGCCCCTCATGAAGTTGTTCGCAAAGAGCGGCTGGATGAGCGCCGGAAGGTCCGATAGATTTTCCGGGGGAATCTGAAGGAAGAAATAGTAAGGTGCAATGAAACCAGCGATCGCAAGGACGAGATAAATGTTCTTCATTTACATCTCCTCTTCGCGATTGTCGATCTGCGCCCGCTGCAGCCTGCCCGAGTAATCCACGTAGATGGATTTCCATTCGGTGAAGACCTCGAGCGCCGCCTGACCGGCTTCACGGTGCCCGTTGCCGGTGCCGCGCACGCCGCCAAACGGGAACTGGATCTCGGCGCCGGTAGTGCCATGGTTGATGTACACCAGCCCGCTGAAGATGTCGCGCATGGCGGTAAAGGCCCGGTTCACATCCTGGGTGAAGATCGATGTGGATAAGCCATACTGCGAGCGATTGTTGACTTCGATCGCTTCTTCGAGCGAGTCCACTTCGATGATCGAGAGCACCGGACCGAAGATCTCTTCCGCTTCGAGCGTGGACCCGGGCTGGACTCCGTCGAACAGCGTGGGATTGTAGAAGAAGCCTCTCCCGTTTATATCCGCGACCGAAGCGCCCGCCAGAACCCGCGCGCCCTCCTGTTGACCGATCTGCACATACCTGTCGATCCTCTCGATGGCAGCCCGGTTGATGACGGGTCCTACCTGAACATCCTCTTCGAGGCCGTTGCCGAGCTTGAGGGTTTTGGTCCGCTCTACAAGCGCCTCTTTCGACCGGCTCGCGATCCCCTTTTGCACGATCAGGCGGCTGGCTGCCGTACAGCGCTGACCGGTCGTGCCGAACGCCGCCCACAGGGTCGCGTCCGTAACCAGCTCGAGATTGGCATCGTCCAGCACGATGATGGCATTCTTGCCGCCCATCTCGAGCGAGACTTTCTTGTTCAAGCGCGCCGCGGTCTCGCCAATGGAGCGTCCCGTGGGGGTGGATCCCGTGAACGAGAGGACCCGCACGCCGGGATGACTGACGAGAGCCTTTGCAACCTCCACACCTGGCGCCAGAATGAGATTGAACACGCCTGCAGGCAGCCCGGCTTCTTCAAATACCTTGACGAACGCAGCAGAGATGGCGGGCGTCTCCGGCGAGGGCTTCCAGATGACCGTGTTGCCCGCGACCAACGCCGGGAAGATCTTCCAGGAGGGGACAGCGATCGGGAAGTTCCAGGGAGTGATCAGCCCCACCACGCCAGCCGGGTCGCGGACTGCCATGCCGAACTTGTTCGGCATCTCAACGGGCGCGGTATAGCCAAGCATCCGCCGGCCCTCGCCGCCCATGAAGTACGCCATGTCGATGGCTTCCTGCACATCGCCGCGCGCTTCCGAGATGACCTTGCCCATATCCTGGGTGAGGAGCCGCGCCAGCTCTTCCTTTTTCTGCTTCAAAATATCGCCGATTTTAAAGAGCATCTCCCCGCGGATGGGGGCAGGCACCAGCCGCCAGGATCGAAAGGCTTTGGTCGCTGCCTCGACCGCCGCGTCTACATCGGAAGTCTCCGCCTGGGCGATTTCTGCCAGTACTTCTTCATTTGCTGGATTGATGGTTTGGAATTTGCTTTTTCCTTCGACCCACTTGCCATTAATGTAGTTTTGATATTCCATCACTTTCCTCTAGGGAATTTATGCAATTCTGGTGCCATCTGTCACAATTGTCGATTATACACCCCGCATCAAAGGAGTCAACTCGTTTATGTAAAGATATTTAGATAAAATTAAGAAAGTGAGTATAATCACCGCGTAACCATGACAACTGCTCGCCAAAAAGTCCTCGCCTATCTCACCAAGTCGGGCACTGCGTCAGCGCGCGAGATCTCGCGGGCTCTCAAGCTCTCTGCAGCCACGGTGCGGCACCACCTGCGGATCCTGGCGTCGGATGGGCGGCTGGAGCTCGCTATGGTCCGCGGGCGGGACACGCGCGGCAGGCCCGAGAAGATCTATTCGCTGCCGCGTGCCGCCCTGGGACATAACCTGGCGGGTCTCAGCGGTGCTCTCCTGGCAGAAGGCACAACCGTGAGCATGGAAACGCTGGCAAGACATCTGACCGGCGATGCCAACTTTGGGAGCCAGCCTCTTGCCAGACGGCTCAACCTCACAGTCGAGAAACTGAATGAGATGAATTACCATGCTCACTGGGAGGCGGGACCTCAGGGACCCCGCATGATCTTTGGGCATTGTCCCTACGCTGCCATCGTTGGCAGGCACCCCGAGCTGTGCGCCATGGACCATGCTATGCTCAGGGAGTTGACCGGGCAGCCTGCAGCGCAGCTGTTGAAAACCGGGAAAGACGGCAGCTCCGTCTGTGTGTTTGCGGTGGGCAAGTAGGGCGGGCTTCCAGCCCGCTGGTATCCCGGGAACTGTCACGCCGTAGCCGTGACCTACATTAACTATCAAACCCCAACCCTAGCCA
>DAITPI010000180.1:0-8435 GCA_036833655.1 Anaerolineales bacterium
ACATGTCCATTGACCCCTCCCGCCCGCTCCGTGGGCACCCTCCCCAAATACGCAACACGAATTCGACATGATTATGGATACGATCCCTGGCGTATTTGGGGAGTGCCGGGGTGGGGCAGGTCGCAACTTTTCCTTCACTTTTGCGTATGGGAATTACAAGGAGCGCGAGTGAACGATGAACTTGCCTGGGTTCTCCAGGCGCAGCAAGGCAATGACGAAGCGTTTACAAGGCTTGTTGAGGAGTATCAGACGCACGTCTACAATTTGTGCTACCGAATGCTGGGCGAGCCGGAAGCCGCCGAAGATGCCGCGCAGGAAACGTTCCTGCGTGCGTATCAAAACATCCATCGCTACGATCGAAGCCGGTCGTTCGCGACCTGGCTGCTCTCGATCGGTGCTCACTACTGCATAGACCGCCTGCGCCGGCGGAAGCTCCCGGTATTTTCCATGGATCAGGAGAACGAGGAGGGCACCACCTTTGAGATCCCGGATGCCTCCTCGCCCGACCCCGAAGGGGAATCTGTAAAACGCGAGGACCGCGACCGCCTGCACGGTCTGCTCAAAGAGCTGGACGAGACCGACCGGGCAGCTGTCATCATGCGCTACTGGTACGACTATTCCGAGGTCGAAATTGCCGAATCGTTGAACCTGACAGTCAGCGCAGTCAAGAGCCGCCTGCACCGTGCCCGCCGCGCGCTGGCAGGCATGTGGCAGGAAGACGAGAAGCGGCCCCGCGCTCGCGCCGAAAGGAGAGTTTATGAATCACCAGCCTTTTGAGGATTGGCTGTTAGAGGAAGCGCCGCTCGATCGAAAGCAAAAGCTTGAGCTGGAGGTGCACCTGCGGACGTGCAGCTATTGCAACGCCCTCGCAGAAAGTGGGAAGGCGTTAGGCACTGTCAAGAGGGTCTCGCCGGCAGCGGGTTTTTCTGCGCGCTTCCAGTCCAGGCTTGGCCGCCAGCGGGCAATGGACCGCCGCCGGAGGTTCTGGGGCTCGCTCGCCTTCACGCTGGGAGGCCTGGTCATGCTGATGTGGCTGGCGGGACCGTACCTGGCCGCCTTCCTGGCTTCCCCGGCGACCTGGATCACGGTCCTGACCCAGTGGATGGTGTATCTATTTACTACGTTGCGGGCGATCGGCGAAGCCGGTTTTGTGGTCCTGGATATCCTCCCTGGCTTCCTCTCCCCGTTGACCTGGATGATTCTGATCTCCGCAGTGGCGGGAATGGTGCTACTGTGGTCCGTATCCATCTGGCGGCTCGCGCAGCGAAATGTGCCCCAAGGAGTGTGAACGATGAAGAATACAATGCTCAAGCTGATTACTTTATTTTTCCTGTTGGCTCTCCTTGTGATGCCGACGGGAGCCGTGCATGCACAGGGACCGAACCCCGATGGGAACGGGCAAGTGATCTTTGGCAGCAATTACACGGTGGCGAGCGGCGATACCTTCCATGGTGACCTGGTCGTCTTTGGCGGCAATGTGACCATCGAAGAGAACGCCGAGCTGGACGGCAATCTCGTGGTCATCGGGGGCACAATCAAGAGCGATGGCAAGACTCAGGGCGACGTGGTCGTCGTGGGTGGGCAGGTCAGTCTTGAGGATGCCGCTCTGGTAACCGGGGATGTGGTCACGATCGGCGGGCAGCTGGACCGCGCCGAAGGAGCGCAGATCCAGGGTGAAGTGGTCAACAACGCTGCGCCTCATATCGTCTTCCCCGATGGGCGCATCCCGCCGACAACACCCAATAGCCCGGATGTGCCCTACGTCCCCACACCGGAGATCAACGTCAGCTACAACCCGTTTGGCGAGTTTGTACGCGTCTTCGGTTCTGCGCTGCTGGTCGCTTTCCTGGGCGTTCTGGGAGCACTGTTCTTCCAGACTCACCTTTCCCGGGTTTCGCAGGCCGTGGTTACGCAACCCCTCATGACCACGAGCACTGGCTTGCTGACCATTGTCGTTCTCATCGTCGCAGCCCTGACTCTCATCCTCCTGCCGCTGGTGGGGCTGGCGCTCATCCCGCTCGGGTTCGCCTGGCTGTTCGGCGTGATCTCCATGGGACAGGAGATCGGCGAGCGCTTTGCACGCGCCATCCGTCAGGACTGGCAACCCGTGATCACGACCGGGCTGGGCACCTTCGTGCTGGTCTTTATCGTTGCGTCCATCCAGTCCTTGAATCATCTGCTTCCCTTCATGGCCTGTGTGACCTGGGTCCTGCCCGCCCTGGTCGGTCTGCTGGCGATCGGCGCGGTGGTGATCACTCGTTTCGGCACGCGGCCGGTTCAGGTGCCAGCGCTGGCAGTCTACAATCCGCCGCCGGCGCCTCCCGCGCCGCCTGCGGAGCCCGGTCCGCTGCCGCCTGCCGCCTAAGCTTAAGAAACTCTCATGTTATAATGAACTCGCCCCAAGCAAGAATGGGGCGGGTTCATTTATTAAGAGGAACTTATGCCTTTCAGAGAAATGCCGATCCCCAACACACTGATCCACCATGCTCCCCCACCATTAGTGGAAGTCTCCGGGACGCACTACGACATGGGATGCCAGATTGGCGAAGCCCGGCGCGAACAGGTGCAACACAGCATTGAAAACGCACATGTCCTGATCGACCAGACCTATCCGTCCCTGGAGCTCACCTGGTCGGGAGCACGCATTCAATCTCGTAAGTACCTGCCATTTGCCGAGGAGCGCTACCCCCAGTATATCGAAGAGATGCAGGGGATTGCAGCCGGCGCCAACGTCGCATTTGACGATGCGATGGTGCTGAACGCCATGGAAGCCGTGACCATGGATGCGTTGCACCTCACCCGTTGTACCAGCTTTGCGGTCAATGAACAGTGCACCGCCGATGGACATGTCCTGATGGCGCACAACGAGGACTGGCTGCCTGAGGATGAGAACGACGTGTATGTCGTTTCCGCCCGGCCCAAGGAAGAGCCGCCATTCCTTGCTATAACGTACGGCGGTTTGTTGCCCAATGTAGGGTTCAATGCCTATGGCATTGCCCAGCTAATCGACTCGGTGTACCCGAACGATTCCCGGATCGGCATTCCGCGTCTGGTGGTGGCGCGGGCTGTGCTGGCTTCGCGCCGTTTGTCCGGCGCGCTGGGGCGCACTCTCATCTCTCACCGCGCCGCGGGCTACAACCACCTGCTGGGAGACGAGCACGGGGAACTGTATTCGGTCGAGGTGTCTGCTCGCAAATTCGATATCCTGCATGGCACAGACGGCTACATGGTCCATACTAACCATTATTTGACGCCGACGATGAAAGAGGTCGAGGACGAGCCCGAGGAGTTGATCTCCTCCCGCGTTCGCTATTTCCGCGCCAACCGCTTGCTCCGCCAGAACTCCAAGCACAGCATCAAGACGCTGCAGGCGATCCAGAAGGATCATGTCAATCTGCCGAACTCGATCTGCAATCACAATATCCTGGGCACCGATCCCCTCGATCGAGAGAGTACCATCTCAGCCCTGGTGATCGACCTGACCGCACGTGAGATGCACATCGCCTGGGGTAATCCCTGTCAGAATGCGTATCACACCTATCATCTCAATGATTAGCTTTTGCTCAATAGCGAAACCTCCTGTGCAACGCCAGGAGGTTTTTTGTTCGCCGCTCTCTGAGAAGGGAGCGGCTGCGTTCTCTGTCCGCAGGGTGTCGCCAGTCGAGGCGAACCTCAGAGCGGTTTGTGCGAATTCGCGAGAATTCGTGGATCGGTATCTTCACTGGAACGGTGTTCTGCCAATCTCTATGGCTGTTCCTTTGGCTTCAAGCGGCTCGTGAGATCGCGCAGCTGCACGAACGAGATCGGTTTGATCATCACAAAATCCACCTGTTCGGTATATGCCTCGCCCAGGCGCGCGTCCGCAGTGGTGATGATCACGATCGTATCTGCAAAGCGCGGGTCTTTGCGGATGATGTTGGTGAGCAGGTCCGCGCCCGAGATGTGGGGGAGGTGCATATCCAGCAGGATCAGGTACGGAGCGAGCCCGCTTTTCAGCCTGCTCTGTGCTAGTCGTCCATCGGCAACATGCTCCACCTCGAAGCCTACGCCGCGCAAGGCGGTCGCGAAAATATTCGCCAGGTCTTCGTCATCTTCGATGATCAGGGCAAGTTCACTCATACTCTCTCCATGTTTCTTCATCCAATGCGGGAACGATCAGGGGGAGAGTTACCGTGAAGGTACTGCCCTGATCCAGGACGCTCTTCACTTTGATCTCTCCATTCATCATGTGAACCAGCTGCTTGACTATGGACAGCCCCAGCCCGAATCCGCCCTGGACACGGGTCGCGGCGCCATCCACCTGCCGGAAGGTATCGAAGATATACGGAAGTTCCGCCTCCGGGATGCCGCGCCCGGTATCGGAGACTTCGATCCCCCACCGGTTTGCCCGCGGACAGAACAGCCGGATGTGGATCGTGCCCTGCTCCGTAAACTTTACCGCATTGTTGACCAGGTTGACCAGGATCTGCTGCAGGCGCGCCGCATCCCCGTTGATAACCTCGGGTAGCTCGGGCTCGATCTCGCCAGTGAGCGCCAGTCCTTTTTCCTGCACGATCTGGTCCATGACGCCGCGTAGATTTTCGAGCAGATCCACCGGCCGGACCGGCGCCGCCTGGATGGTCAGCTTGCCGGCTTCCATCTGCGCCTGGTCGAGCAGGTCATTGATCAGTCCCAGCAGGCGCTGCGTATTCTTGATGATGCGCTGAGCCATGTTGACCTGTTGCTCGTTTATTGGCCCGTAGATCGCCTCCCGGAACATCTCGGCATAGCCCAGGATGGCGTTGAGCGGCGTCCGCAGCTCGTGTGAGACCATGGCGACGAATGCGCTCTTGAGCTTCTCGACTTCCGCTTCCCGGGTGAAATCACGGAACACCGTCACGGTGCCAATGTTCGTATGCCCCTGACTGGTGCGCTCATAGACCTGCGCAGCACTGATGGACAACGTCTTGTTGCCCCATTCGACACGGAAGCTCGGGGGCTGCGTGTCCTGCTCCATCATCGCATAGAGCAGCGAGCGGTTGCGCGGCGCCAGGTGATGATGTTCGATCAGCTCACGGAAGTTCCGGTTGACGATCTGTTCCACCGGGAGATCGAGCATGCTTTTTAGCGCCGGGTTCGCCAGGATGGCGTTCCAATCCGTATCGAACACCACCACCCCATCCGCGATGGAATTCAGGATGGCTTGATTCCGGCTCGCCTCGATCCGCTCCCGCTCCAGAGCTTTCGCCAGTTGCTGCGTTCGCTCAGTTACCACCCTGTCCAGGTTCGCATTCACCGCCCGCAGTTCTTGCAGTGCCTGGTCGAGGCTGCGCGCAGAGAGCCAGGACGCCAGCGCCACGAGAAAAAAACCGGTGATAGCCGGGATATTGGGAAACAGCCCAACTGTCCATGCCAGGACAGAGATGATGAGACTGCTGATCACCGCAAAGGCGAAGCTGGCGCCCGGTGAGAGCAGAATGCTTGCTATGATGATGGGAAGTGTAAAGAGGAACAGGGATCGGCCATTGACCAGCTCCTGCACCGAATCGGTCAAAATGAAAACTGCCAGGAGCAGGAAAAGGAACAGCAGCCCGGCCAGGCGTCCGGAAAGCGTGCGATTGATCAGGTAAATGATGACGATGCCAAGGGTGAGGACCAGGATACCCTGGAGCAGCACACGCACCTCAGCATCCGAAGACATTCTTGATGATCCCAGGCTGTCGAGGGCGAGCCCGGCCAGTACGAGCAATGCCGCGACCTGTAATCCCAGCAACAGGATATTCAGCAGGCGCCGCCGGCGGGCGTCGTCGGGGTCGGAGGTGGGCACATCCAGGATCCGGTTGATCGGTTTTTTCATAGATTTTGCCTGGCGAGTGTCAGGGCACTGATGATCGCCGATCGAATCACCAGGCGGGGATTGTACAGGCACTTTCCGATCCAGAGCGGCGGATAGGGCGGATCCAGGTGTTCTTCCAGCCAGCGGATGCCGTTCTGGAAAGCAGCCCGGGGCACCCTGGCAGCCTTCGCGTTCCACGTCCAGAGAGCCTGCAAAGCGTAGGCTGTTTCCTCCGCTGTGGCGATATAGGTGCCCCAGGAGCCGTTCGAATTCTGTGACTGGAGAAGCCATTCGACGGCGTCTGCCACGAGGTCGTTGGCAAAACCGGCGCAGGCAATGACTGCATGCGCGGTCGGGTAGTACGCCGAGGAATGCCACTTATCTACCCAGAAATGCTGGTCCGTCCTGGTCTTGCGCAGGAAACCCAGGATCTTTTGCACCGAGGAGTTCTTATCGCCCAGCCCGGCCTGATGCAGGGCATGCAGGATGTGGATATTGGCGCTGATGGACGGATTCACTTCCAGGTCGAAGCAGCGGAAATGGTCCTTCTCCTCGTATGCCAGCACACTGGCGAGGTCTTTTTCGATGCCGAAGCGCAGCAACGTGCTGTACGTGATGATCGTATCGTCGCTATCTTTTACGGAATAGTTCGTGGCAAAGCTCACGCCGCGGCAGGGCTCCCAGGCGTTCGACAGCATGTCGAGAAGCGGTTTCAGCTTTGGCGTGACCTGCAGTCCCGGGATCATACCCAGGTTCCACAGAGACCAGGCTACTTCGAACACATCGAACGGGGCAACGTTAGGCTGGCCGCCATCGGGTCTGGCTGTGTCCCGCAGATACTTCAGGGAGCGCTCATCGCCCTTTTTGATATACGTGGCGAAATAGGCAGTCGCCGAAGGGCTCAGCCCCACCGAGCCGTTGCTCTCCTGCAGGTTCTCGACATCCAACATGTGCTTACCATCGGTTCCCGCCATCTCGGCGGAGAACGCCATGGTGACGTTCCGGTTGAGCATATTGTTCTGCAGGTAGGAGAGTTTCTTGGTACGTTGCCTGGAGAGACGTCCCAGGATACGGTTTCCCTGGTTCTTGATCAGGCCGAGATTCTCTGCCTCCGCCGCGAGCGTGGGAGCAATCATCTCGAAGCCGACGGTGGCTCCGTTTGGATCGGATTGCAGTCCCTGGGTGGCGCCGCCGACGATCCGCTCGAGGGCGAGCCGGCCCTTATCTATCTGCAGGCGATCGTGACCGCGTCGCCCCTGGTAGGAGAGGGCGATCATGGCAGCCAGGGTGCACAGCACGCGATCATGATAATAAAACGGCGCCGGTGCGCCCCAGGAGCCATCCGGGAGCTGGTTTTCCGCCAGCCAGGCAAGGCTCTGGCTGCTCAGGTTCCAATCGATCTCGCCCAGGCGGGCTGTCCAGGCGGTATCGTAAGCGGTACTGCCCATATGACCGGGACCGATCTCGTCGATCAGGTTTTCGATGGAATCGTTCATGGCTCGCTCTGCCCCTCGGGAATCCACAGGTTGAATTTCAGCGTGCCGACGCCAAATGCACGATCTCGATTCTGGCGATAATACTCGCGCAGCCAGTCCAGCGCAGAAGGGTCGAGTGCCCCGTAATCGGGTTCGGGAGTGGGGCGGATGTAGAGATGATCGTACAGGATACCTCGCAGCTGGTGTTGGGTCATGTAAGGCGAGGGGCTGACGGAGAAATACAAATCCTCCTGACCTGTGCCCAGCAATGGCATATCGAAGATGCTGAACCTGTCGAAGCCGATGAACAGGCTGACGGGTGGCAGGTCTTCGCCGTAATACTTGCGCACGAGCGTCCCCTTATCGGGGATGGAGCCTTCCGCCAGGTAGTGCTCCACCGAGAGCCGCGCAACGGTCTCGGCGGACTCGTCGGCAAAGACGCCGAAGAACAGTTGAAAGCGCTGGTGTTGACGGGTCGCTTCGGTTACCTCGTGCATGGACTGCAGAGCGTACTCGTAGGGGGTATCTGCCAACACGTCGCGATAATCACCATAAAAGCGGACTTTGACTTCATATTGCTCAAAGAACTGCCGGTAGTCTGGATCCGTCGCGGTGCGGACGAGGCCGTCGATGCCGACGCGCCGGGTGTACTCGTCGCCGCGGCGCATGAGCTCGCGCCCGAAGACCGGCGCCAGCAGGATCTCGATGCCGTGCTCGAAGAGCATGGCGCACAGTTGGATGTGGTTCCGGATGGAGGCATCCATGTATGCCTCGAAAAAATCGCCGTGATTTTCTCCGGCGTGCTCTAGCAGGAACCAGCGGCGCGTCCCGTTGACCGGGAAGACGCAGACCTTTTGTCCCGCGGCTCGGACCCGCGCCGCGACCTCCTCCACGGGCAGCTGCAGGAACTGCTCGAGGGAGATCATCGGCCCCTCGAGAGCCGCGGCAGGAACCGGGGCGTGCGGCCGGCATAGTCCGCGTAACCGGGCAGGGTCTGGCTGAGCAGTTCCTCCTCCTGTTGCGCCGCGCGGCGAAAGTCCCAGATCGTGTAGAGCAGCGTCCCGAGCGTGGTCAGCGCGGGATTGATCAGGAACAGGCCGAGGGAGACGGGCACATCCTCAGCCCGGAAAACCGAGATTTCCTGG
>DAITPI010000181.1:0-8382 GCA_036833655.1 Anaerolineales bacterium
CCAGCGGTGGGCTCGTCCAGAAAGAGCAGTTGCGGGTCGTGAACCAGAGTAGACGCCAGGCTGAGACGTCGCAACATACCTCCCGAAATATTGCGCGCCAGCTTCGAACGATGCTCGTACAACTCTACAAATCTCAAGGCCGCTTCCAGACGTTTTCCCCGGAACAACCCCATGCCGTATAGAGAAGCCGCAAAGTTAAGGTTTTCCCATACGGTCAGGTTGGGGTAGAGGACGAAGAGCTGTGGCATATAGCCAAGTTGCGCGCGCTCATTCTGGCTGAACTTGGCCGGATTGTGATCGAGCACGATCACCTCGCCATCCGTGGGTGTGTAGACGCCCGTCAATAAGCGGACCGTAGTAGTTTTTCCCGATCCACTGGGTCCAATAAAACCGAAGATGGAAGCGCGGGGTACTTCAAAGGAGACATCCTGTACGGCGGTCTCATCCCCGAACTTTTTCGTTAATTGTCTGGCGCTGATGATAGAGTCTTCGACTTGAACTGGCTGCAGTTGGCTCGGCTCAGAGGAGGATGCGAGTGCCATAATTGCGTTCTCCACCGCGATTTACTTTGTCATTGCGGATCATGTTTGTTCTCCCAGCTGGGGATCAGTGACGCGAAAATAGACGGAGCGAGTCATACGCTCTACGTAACAAGCATACAGGCGCGCAAATGCTTCGGCATCTCCCTGCCGTGAAAGGCTTATCAGTCTCAATGCATCGGTAGCCGGATGTAGCCATTTGCTGGGCGAAAAGCTGAGCATTCTAGTAATCGAGTTCTCCTCATCATTACGTAATTGCGCGAAAGCAAACACATCTATACGCCAACGATGTACATTTGGCCTGAACTCATAATACAAGAAACACGCCCCGGCAGCATCCATCAGCCGGGGAGTGTTGTTCTCAGCCACTTGGGGGAGACTCCATCGGAAGCACAGTACAGGCACATAGGGATCCACAAGCCTCGCCAGCGGATTCTGGACTGGCTGGCTGCGATGCAATAGACCGAAATCTGAGCGCCAGAGCAAACACCGTTGTAACACCCGCAACAATCCGTGTGATGCGCCGCCGGTCTATGTTACGATCCACCACCGATATCTTCTTTTGGAAAATTGCTTAATCTCATATACTCCCCTTAAGTCAATTCTGCTGTTTTGTCCCCCGGTTGACAGGTCTTCTATTTCACATGAAGAGGCAGCCTGTCTGGCCGCCTCTCCTGTTTTCAAGGAAACCCGGATCTAAATGATGCCCAAGACGTTCAGAACGATCAGGATGAGGGCAATAACCAGCAGGCTGTGAATCCAATTGCCTGTTTTCGGGAAGCTTGGACTTATGTTTCCACCTAAAAAGCCAAGCAGCCACAGGATTACCAGAATTACAACGATAGTCCACAACATAAGATCTCTCCTTTTTGAGCGATTTGCTCTATAACTCATCGTACAACACAAACTCCCCAGGTGCATCCTGCGTCTGGGGAGTTTGTGTCTCCGCCACTTGGGGGAGACCTCAAATGTAGATGCTTCGCGCCTGAAAAACGGTACACTGCATCACACAGGATCGTTATCCATTATCCACGTTTAGAAGATGGCGCCTTGGAGCTGCCTACATTTCGCACAAACCAGACAACGCCGAATACTGCCAGTACAGTGAGACCGGCAGGGATCAACCACATGAAGATCATCCCGACCCAACCGAGTTGAGCGGGAGGATATCCCCAATCCTCCATCATGCCGCGAGGTCCCATCATGCCCCAGCCATGAAAGCCCCAGTCGCCCATCAACACGCCTGCTCCAAACAGGATCAAAATGATGACGAAGCCGATAATTCCAACGACTAACCAGTTTACTTTTCGCATTTTGTATTTCCTTTTCAAGTGCCGCTTGTCGAAGCCCTCTCGATGAGATGTCTAGCCTGCCAGGACGACCCGGCAGCGGCCTTCATGCTTGGCACGGTAAAGAGCGGCATCCACAGCTCTCAAGATCCCCGTAGTTGTAGTGCCATGCTCAGGGAAGACTGCCACGCCAAGTGAGAGGGTCACCACGGGGAGGCTTTGGCCCTCGAATTGGAGATGGAACGCCTGGGCGTATTCGCAGATCCGTTCAGCGCGCTGGCGTGTCACATCCCGCGACGCATCCGGCAGAATCAGGATGAATTCATCGCCGCCATACCTGCAGGCAATATCCTCGCCACGGACTTGCCGGAGCAGCAGCCCCCCCAGTTCACGCAGGATCTCGTCGCCCGCAGCATGCCCCCAGGCATCGTTGAACCGCTTGAAATCGTCCACATCCAGCATGATCATCCCCAGGGAAAGTTGTTTCCGGCTGGCTCGCAGCACTTCGCGCTCCAGGGTCTCTTCCATGTAACGGCGGTTGAACAAACCGGTCAGGTGGTCCCGGACGGACTGCTCGCGCAGCAGCGCCTGACTCTTGAGCAGGGCGGTCTGAGCCTGTTTGCGCTCTGTGATGTCGCG
The DNA here is from genome assembly GCA_036833655.1 of Anaerolineales bacterium. Classification (GTDB taxonomy): domain Bacteria; phylum Chloroflexota; class Anaerolineae; order Anaerolineales; family Villigracilaceae; genus Defluviilinea. Next base: position 2,468 of record DAITPI010000181.1, read on the forward strand.
GATGTTGCACTGGATCACCTTTTCGCCGCCCACCAGATAGACATTGCTGACGAATTCCACATCGATCAGCCTGCCGCTTTTTGCGCGCAGCGGCAGATCGTCGTAGCGGATATATTCATTCTTCTGCAACGCTTCGAAGGCTTGCTGGCTGGCTTCCACATCCTGGAACGCGCCGACTTCCCAGAGCTTCTTTTCGACAAATTCCTCGCGCGAATATCCCAGCATTTTGATCAGGAACGGGTTGACATCCATGATGGCGCCGGTTTCGGCATCCAGAATCAAGATCCCGTCCTGGGCGGCTTCGAACAAGCGACGGTAACGAAGCTCTGAGGTTCTTATTTTTTCGATATTTCCCATGGCGGGAAACTAGGATGCCTCAGCAACGTTGGACGGCCCCTCCCGTTCAACATCCAGTGTGGCCGGGGTTCGAATTTCCTCTGCCGTGGTCACTCTGGTTACCGCGGAAGAACCAGGCTGGTGCCCGGGCTCGACAATCAGCTTGATGGCCGTTCTCACCTTATCTTCGATGGCCACATCGGTAAATTCAGGCACGATGTCGACATGGATGCCGTCCTCGCGTAGATAACCGGTGGCGATAATCAGAGCTTTCACAGCCTGGTTGACCGCGCCTGCCCCGATCGCCTGGACTTCCGCCCGATGGTGTTCGCGGACGATGCCCGCGATCGCGCCAGCGACGGCAGATGTCCGTGACATGGAGGATACTTTGATCAAGTTCATTGTTGGTCTCCTTGTTGGGGATGAAATGTGAAATACTTGCTGCTCTCATTTTATAAGAAACACTCCCGGATCACATCCATTGATCGGGGAGTATTTGCCTCCGCCACTTGGGGGAGGCCCTGGCATTTATTTATCAATTTGCATGGGCCATGGCAAACTTTGACTGGGTAGCTGTTTGCCGGAGAGAATCGAAGCCGAGCTAAACGCTGTGTTATGCCGTTTTATGGATACGTGGGCCTGTGCAGCATCACGATTCATTCTTTGGTAAGTACAAACCATGTCACATCGTCCTGCTGTGGCGCATCCCTGGTAAAGGTTTTGTGATCCGCCTCAATGTGCGTGAGGATTTCACTAGCCCCGCGCGGCGCGGCGGTAATAGCAGCAGTCAGATGATTAATTCCATACATTTCGTTGTGCTGTGGGTTGTTTGCTTCCGTCACACCGTCGGTATACAACACAACGGCGTCGCCGGGCGCGAGCGTGATTGTCCTCTCGCTCATTTGTAGTTCCTCGAACACTCCCAGTGCATGACCGGTTTTCCTTAATAACTCAATTGTGCCCGCTGCGCGCCGCACCATCGGTGGATTGTGCCCGGCATTTGCATACCGGAGCGTTTGATGCTTTAGATCTAACACGCTCAAAAAAACCGTTGCAAACATCCCTGAAGATTGCCACTGCCGGAGGACGGTCTGGTTGACCTCCAACAATACTGTCGCGGGACTGCGATGTCGCAACGCTCCCGAGAGAATGAGACTGTCTAGCATCGCCATATGGAGCGCGGCAGCAGTGCCCTTATCTGCAACATCGGCGATCACCACCCCCCAGCGATCCTCATCCAGTGGAAAGATTTTGTAAAGATCCCCGGCGACCTGGCGAGCCGGATGCCAGGCGCCTGCGAGATGAAAGCCGGGAATGTCGGGCAATTCACGCGGCATGAGCTCCGTCTGGACTTCACGAGCGACCATGAGTTCATTTTCGAAAAGGATACGCCGCGCCTCTGCAATCTCGTAGAAATGAGCGCGCTCGATCGCAACGACGAGCTGCGCGCTGACCGCCGAGAGAAAGTGCAAATCCGCGTGGGTCAGAAACTGCCAATCCGTGGCGGCGGCATTGATGAGACCAAGCGGTCTACCCTGTGAGATCAGGGGCACGCTGGCATGAAAGCGTAAACCTTGGTTATCACCCTCGGCGCGCATGGAATCACGCAAACGAGTGCATTCGACGATGTTGACAGGCCGGCTGAGGCGTCCTTCTTTGAGTAGCTGCTGGCAGTGGCAGGCAGGCGGCTGTCGGAGAAAGCGACGATCGTCGTGTTCGAAACCGGGGGGCAACCCGTAGGCGGCAGCCAGCGCGAAACCGTGTGGCGTTGAAATCCCGGCAGGAAAAATACTGACGTGTGAGTCAATCAGCATGGAGACCCATCCGGTCTGCAAATTCAACACTGTGAGCAGGGTTCTCAGTGTGTTGTCGAGAGCGCTCTGGATATCTACGGAGCTGTTGAGCTGTTCTGCGATTTGACTGAGAGCAAGCAGCCTATCCACCTCGCGCTCACGCAAGTCAGCAGGTAATGTCTGTTGTCGCTCGTGAATTTGTTCGTTTGTGAGGAAGGGGTCAACGAAATTGTATTCATCAAAAGGGTTGTGAGAAATGATCCCCTCGGTTTGCGTCCACTGGTAAAACCGTTCGAGCGCAGCAACTTGTTCTTTGAGCGCCTCCCGGTCCACACCTTTTGGGTGCAGGTGAGAGAAGTAAGTCCGCAGGTCGACATCGTCATCAGCACTGGGGATGAAATCCCGGGCGTGGTGTTGTATCTGCCATTCGAAATAGTCGCGGACGGCAGAGGTCGACGCCTTGGAAGGAAGCAGGGATGAGACAAAAGATTCCAAAAGATCCATAGTAATTGCTCCAGTACACGTCGACTTGATTGGAACATACGGGTGCCAATTTTGTTCTTATGACGTTTTGGAGTCGTGAACACACAGAATTCGGGTGACACGCGCAATCTATTGGTTGCATCGGGGACGACGATATTGTTCCCGAGAACACAATTCTACAACTAATCGTACAATAAACACTTCCCGGCCACATCCATCGACCGGAGAGTGTTTCTATCCGCCACCTGGGGGAGCCGGTTACCTGTTTTTCATTTTATGAATATCAGACGACCCTGCTCGAGCGATTCTGCCCGGGAAGGAAATATACCCCTGTCAGATCTGCTCCTGAAAAATCGCAGTTCTTCAAGATCGTATTCTCGAAAATTGCGCCTGTGAGATCGGCGCGCTGGAACTGAACTCCCTGTAAAAGTGCGCCGCTAAAGTTAGCGTGAACGAGCAAGGCGCCATCAAACGTTGCCAGTGTGAGCCGGGCATCATTGAATTTGGCCTGGCGACAATTTGCTCCTTCGAAATGAGTCAGAAGAAGGATTGTCTTGCGAAAATCTGTATCTTGTAAGGATGTATCGCTGAGATTTGCCCTGGATAAATCACACTCATAAAAAACAGAATGATCAAATCTGCAGCGACAGAAATCAACTCCACTCAGGTTTTCTCCACGTAGAACAATGCCTGAAAAGGGATCGCCTGTTAGCTCGCCAGCTTCTTTAGAAGCCAGAATATCAAGAAAATCATCCCGGGCGTTTTGACGTGTATGTATTTTCATGGCATCCTCGCACAGACTCTATCACTACGACGTTTACTTCACCGGCGATTTGGCGCTTGCATACGCATCCAGGTGCTCATCATCGTATTTGGGGCTGACCTTCCAAAGACAAGCAATTCTCGAAGCAGACTATATGGCTGGTAGTGCGATGCCAAGTTGAACAAGGATCCCCATCAACCCCCCGCCTTCGGTCGGTTCTACAACCCACGATGCCACCTTGCAATCCTTGATTGTCACCGCGCCGTGTTCACGCGGCATGGCAAAGGATTTATTGGTGGCAGGCGTCACACCTAATCCAACGGGGCTCAAGTCGAGATCTCCGCTATGTGTCCCCTTAAGTTCCGCTGAGATCTTTACAACATGCCCATCCAAGCCATCTATGCGATCCACATGGAAATGATAGTCAAGGTTTGGGCATCCTGTTTTCAGGTTCTTGTTTATTGCCATCCACGCTTCGCGCTGGATGAGTTCAGGGACAGGTCCGCTGAATTGACAATCCTTGCTGACAAGAGATCTTGCCTTCTGGAAATCCCCCCTCTGGACAGAATCAAACAGGGCTTGTACGGTTTCTCTCGGATTCATGATATTTTTCCTTATTTTCAATTGACCTGCTTCTGAGCAAACGGGCTTGAGTCTTAATGAACGTTCCCTCTGGAACATCCTCCATTTCCCCCAAATGATAAACGCCTTGTTTATTTCTTAGCCAAGTTCAATGTAACACACTATCCGGTCAGAATACGCGACATCACAAACTTGTAAGGATGATGATTTCAACTGACAGGGTAAATGGTAAGCAAATCCTCTCTGCTTACAAGGGAGACCCGTCCTGACCTATCCTCCTGTCGCCTTCAAATCTCTCAGCCACCCCTCAAATGACTATTTAAGACTCATTCTTTTTCTCTGTCTAGGAAATCTTTCGCTGGACGTATTTTCGAATCCTTTGCCTTGATGAGCCTCAGCTCATGATGCTTTTCTATCGCAGGATCGATAATTGCTGACTTCAGTTCTTTGATTAGCGTATCTATCGAGTCATAAGATAGCGTATCCAGTACCCAGTTGTATTTCTTGTGTAGATCGATCATCATTGCAAAGGGTTGTTCACCTTCCTGGATGATCGGCACAAAGGGAATTTGATAATCAGGGACTGTTGCCTGCAGTTCGAGCGGGGAGGATTTTGGGTTCGTAATATCTGCGATTACAAATAACGAGAGGCCTGCCAGTATATTGACTGTTTCCTTGAAATCTTTATCCGTGGGGCGATCAAAATCGAAAACAATGGGTAACAAGCCATATTCACGCAGCTTGTTTCGAAGGGCATCCAAGATCGACCTGCGTTGTGGGGTGGAGAAACGCCCCAGAATGAGAACAGATTTGGACGTGAGGGTATGGATTACCTCCCGAATTTCTTCATTATTCAGGATCAAGTGGATGAATTGAGCCACCTTAAGGTTATCGACTGTAATCACTGAAGTTTTGGAGGGCGTAATGATCAAATCTTTTTGTTCTTCAAATTCACCTCTTAGATCCAAAACATTGATGGCGTAGACTAAGCTTCCGGATATTTTTGCCTTCTGAATTGTTGTCCTTATCAATGACGTTCCACGCAGGTCGGCTTGCCTGAGATCCGCCCCGCTGAGATCTGCTCGCTTCAGATTGGCTCCGATGAGCAGCGCTCCAGTGAGATCGGCTTCATTGAGGTTGGCTTCCCGCAGATCCACTTCACTGAGATCGGCTCCCCTGAGATCCGCCCCGCTGAGATTGGCTCCCATGAGATGTGCTCCTATGAGATGTGCTCCACCCATCTGGGCTCGACTGAGGGAGGCTCCCATGAGACTGGCTCCACCCAGATCGGCTTCACTGAGATCGGCTTTCCAGAGATCGGCTTTCCAGAGATCGGCTTGCCTGAGGTCGGCTCCACTGAGATTGACTTGCCTGAGATCGGCCCGACTGAGTTCGGCTCCAAAAAGGTCTACCTGAAGACGGAGGTTCTCAGCTCTCCACTGGTTCCAAACGTGGACTCCCTGCTTCAAAATCTCGACCTGTTCCTGATTGGCCATCGTGTCATCCTTTCTACACGTGTTTCGCTACGAACACTTCTTTGCCCCGCAAATCTGTCAACTTGACCGCAGCCGTCGCGTCCTTTTGGCTTCGGCGAGACGGGAGTCTGCAAGATCAGCGTCCTCGAGATTGTCTGCCCTGGGATCAATCTCAACATCAGGATTCTCTTCCCTTCACCTGGTCTACACCTCGGCACGTTGAGGCGAAATCGCTGGCTTTTTTTTGTCTCAAAGATCTAAGCTTATTCTACTCCAACCTGCGTAGGCGAAGTCTGACCGGATACAAACTGCCAGCAAGAGAAAACCCCGCCATGGGGCGGGGTTGACTTTCCTAACACGAGCAGATTTCAAAGCAGATTACACAACAGTCGGTAGTTTGACGCCGAGCTGCCCAAGGATCGCCTTGAGGCCAGCGCCTTCCGTTGGCTCAACAGCCCAGGAAGTGATCTTATTCTCTTTGAC
>DAITPI010000182.1:0-8381 GCA_036833655.1 Anaerolineales bacterium
TGGGAACAAACTCACATCGCGCTGGGAAAGTTCCCGGCGCGATTTCCTTCCCGTTTTGTGAGCCTGTCCTCCTGCCGATAGGAAGCCTGCGTTGTATTCTATGGACAATCCACGTACATAAGGAGCTTTCGTCATGAGCACAATTTCTTCTGCTATTTCCAATCCTGAGACTGGCTGGAAAGCCTTTGTCAGGCGCCACCAGTTGTTGGCAATGTACATCCTCATGTTCGTCCTCGCCTACCCGGGGCTGATCCTGGAGGTGCTGTATTCGCGGGGCATCACTGCCTCACAATCGCCCATTATCGTGTCCCTCTTTACCGGTTGGGGACCCGGCATTGCGGCAGTGGTTGTCAGCGCCCTCCTCGCCGGACGTCGCGGCGTCCGCGAGTTGTTGGGGAGATTCTTGATCTGGCGCCTCAACATCGTCTGGTACATGGTGGCTTTCTTCCTTTTGGCTGGCTTGATCCTGGGCGGGATCAGTTTACACGTGCTGTTCAGTGGTGCGATGCCGATCATCCCGGCCGCGGGCGCCTCCCCGCTGAACGTCGCACTGAGCTTCTTCGCCCTGATCGTCTTCGGGATCCTGATCAACACCGAGGAGATTGCCTGGCGCGGCTTTGCCCTGCCACGACTAGAGGCAAAATATGGCGTGCTGGTTGCATGCCTCTTGCTGGTCATTCCGGAGTCGCTCCTGCACCTGCCCTATTTCTGGAACAAGGATGTTGACTTCTATCAGACAGTGGGCATCTTCTGGTTCACGGCATTTTCCGTCGCGATGGTCTTCATTTACACCTACGTCTTCAACAAGACCGGCGGCAGCCTGCTCATCGTGACGTTGATGCACGCCTCGCAGAACGCCTGGGCAAACCTGCTTTCGGACAACACGGCTCGCCCGTTCCAGTTCACCGTGGCACTGGCATGGATGATCGCCATTGCCCTGATCTTTCTGACGCGCGGGCAACTGGGGTATGAACGAGGCGATAGCCAGTAGAAATCAGCTCCACGGTGTCGGCGTGCGCGACCATCCGAGTTGTAAGAGGAGAAAACATCATGTCTGCAACTACCAGTACTTCCGTTCAGAGAAAACGATCGTTTGTACAGAGGAATCCACTGGCCGCCTTCCTGGTGTTGGCATTTGGGCTCAGCTGGCCCTTCCTGATCGCGGATGCCCTCGGTTCCCGAGGAATCATCCCGTTTCGACTGCCCCTCTCCGGTCCGGGGATCTTGCTCTCGTTGTTCATGGCGTATGCCCCGACGATCGCTGCTTTCATCGTCACCGGCATTACGACGGGCAGGGAAGGTATGCGCAGGCTGTTCGGGCGGATCCTGCGCTGGCGAGCAGGTATCCAGTGGTACTTGATCGTGCTGCTTGGGATCCCGCTTCTCTATTTCGCCGCTCTCCAGGTCGACATTCTGCTTGGCGGCTCGGCAAAGCCATTGCCCTCCGGCGGATTACCTGTGGCTGCCATCGGCGCGATCCTTATGTTCATCGTGAACGGATTGGTCAACGGGGAGGAATTCGCCTGGCGCGGGTTTGCCCTGCCCCGGCTGCAGGCGCGCTACAGCGCCCTGGCTTCGAGCCTGATCCTGGGAGGAGTGTGGGTCCTGTTTCATCTCCCCCTGTTCTTTACGCGAGGTGGCGGGGCAGGCGGGAACATGTCCGAGACGCCGTTCCTGGCTTTCGTGCTCATCATGCTTTCCGGTTCCGTGCTGGTGACCTGGCTCTTCAATAATACGCGGGGCAGTGTCCTATTTGCCTACCTCTTTCACGCAGCTTCCAACACCTGGCCCGGCATCTTTGCCAGCACCGCACCCGGCGGCAGGATCTTCTGGATCCATGCGGCGATCTTCAGCCTGGCAGCAGCGATCGTAGTCATCCTGTATGGACCCTCTTACCTGTCACGTTCAGCGGCTGAGGACTGGAGATTCGTAGTTGAAGATGAGCGATCCTGAGGCACAGCTTCAGAGCGTATTTAATTCGGAATGATGAGAGGAGACGGAGTGATGAAAATAACAACCACCAACCTGGGCAAACAATACCGCCGCGACGGCTGGGGCTTGAAAGAGTTTTCCCTGGAGGCGGGTCCCGGGATTGTCGGTCTGCTGGGTCCGAACGGCGCGGGCAAATCCACATTGATGCGGATGCTCGCGACAATCACCAAACCAAGCGAGGGGACCATTACCTGGGATCGGACGGATATTGTTCGCTCGCCCGACACGATGCGCGCGGTGCTGGGGTATTTACCTCAGGACTTCGGGGTGTATCCCAACCTGACGGCGATCGAGTTCCTCGAATATATGGCCGCGATCAAGGGGCTGAATGGAGCCGGCAGCAAAAGGCGGATCGAGGAACTGCTGCAGTTGGTTAATCTGGTCGAGGCGGCGAAGCGTCCGCTCGGAGGCTATTCGGGCGGCATGAAGCAGCGGGTGGGAATCGCCCAGGCGTTGCTCAACGATCCGCAGCTCCTGATCGTCGACGAGCCCACGGTGGGGCTGGACCCGGAGGAGCGAGTCCGCTTTCGGAACCTGCTCTCGGACCTCGCCGGGGAACGGATCGTCATCCTTTCCACGCACATCGTCTCGGATGTGGAGGCGACCGCCACCCGGATTGTCCTGATCAATAAGGGTCGCCTCCTGCGTGACGCGGCCCCGGAAGATCTCCTCCGGGAGTTGGAATGCAAAGTCTGGGAATGGACCATCGGGAGCGACCGGCTTCCGGCGCTCAAGCAAAAGCATATCGTCAGTGGCACGATCCGCCGGAGCGATGGAGTGCAGGTGCGCGTGGTCAGTGAGAATCAGCCCGATGCCTGTGCACAGAACATCTCACCGAACCTGGAAGATGCTTATCTGTATTTCATCGGAGGTGCGGCATGAATCAGGCACGCGTGTTCTACCACCTGGCGCGCGCCGATTTCCTGGAACGCGTGCGCCGTTATAGCTTCCTCGTGATGCTCGGAGCCGTCGTCTTCCTCGGCTATCAGGCGGCCGTTGGCAACGTGCGCATCCAGCTCGGCAGCTACCGCGGGGAATACAACTCCGCCTGGATCGGCAGCATGATGGCGATTATCGCCTCGTTCTTCCTGAGCTGGCTGGGTTTTTACCTCGTGAAGGGCTCGGTGGCGCGCGACCGCGAAACCGGCGTTGGCCAGATCATGGCAACCACGCCGCTCACCCGCCCGTTGTATACATTCGGGAAATGGCTTAGCAATTTTGCGGTGCTCGTCTCTATGGTGCTGATCCTGGCTCTTGTGGGCATTGGTATTCAGATCTTTGCAGGGGAAAGCGAGCAACTGGATCTTGCTGCCCTCCTGATACCTTTCCTGTTCGTTGCCCTGCCGATGCTGGCACTCACGGCGGCCCTGGCAGTCCTCTTCGAAACCGTCGGCTTTCTCAGCGGCGGCTTTGGCAATGTCGTCTATTTCTTTCTTTTCATCATGATCTTTCCTGCCTTCGGCGATACGCTGAGCAAGACGAACCCGCCTCTTGAGCCGTTGGGGATTGGCTTGCTGCAAAGCAGCATGGGTGCCGCAGCAAAAATAGCATACCCCGACTATGACGGCGGCTTCATGCTGGGCTCTTCGGACACGCCGATCCTGGGCGTCTTTCACTGGTCCGGTGTGGATTGGACGGGGGATGTCATCCTGAAGCGTCTGCTGTTCTTCGGGATTGGCGTGATCGTGGCTCTGCTTGCCAGCAACTTCTTCGACCGCTTCGATCCGGCGCGCTACAAACCGGGACGAAGGAAACGGGTGGCTTCCCTTCCGGAATCCGAGCCTGCGTCCGCGCCACCGATCCAGTTCCAGCCTGTACGCCTGACTCCGTTGGCCGCTTCTGCGAGCAGCCCGACCTTCCTCCGGGTGATGATTTCTGAGCTCAAGCTTCTGCTCAAGGGTCAGCGCTGGTGGTGGTACGCGATTGCCCTGGGATTGATCGTCGCCTCGCTGGTCAACAAGGCAAACGTGGTCCGCAGCTCGATCCTGCCGGTGGCCTGGCTCTGGCCCGTCCTCATTTGGTCGGGTCTCGGCAACCGCGAGATCCGGCACAACACGCGGCAGATGGTCTTCTCCTCGGCCGCGCCTCTGGTACGGCAGTTGCCCGCTTCGTGGCTGGCAGGATTCCTCCTGGCTGTGCTCACCGGCAGCGGCGTTGCGTTGAAGCTGCTCAGCGCCGGAGATGGAACGGGGCTGCTGGCGTGGATCTCTGCGGCACTGTTCATCCCTTCTTTCGCCCTGGCGCTCGGCATCTGGAGCAATAGCAACAAGCTCTTCGAGGTGCTCTACATCTTGTTGTGGTACCTGGCGATGAACAAGCTGGCAGTTGTGGATTTCTTTGGCGCGAACAGCAGCGGCAATGTGGCATTCTTCCTTCCATTCTCTGCGGCGCTCATCCTTGCGGCATTCCTGGGTAGGGCAAGACAACTGCAGAACTAGTCCTGGAGGAAACCGCCTGCTTTCCTCGATCCGCAGAGCGAATCAAAAAGGACTTGCCCCAACGGCAAGCCCTTTTTTGACTCGGGCGAACTTCTACAGTGGCGCGAACCTTGCCGTGAAGTGTCGCAGCAACTCGGGCGCATAGGTAAATTCATAGCCGTGCACATCGCCTGCACGTGATTTGATCTGCGCCAGGGCGTCTGCTACATAGTCCATATGGGTCTGCGTATACGTCCGCCGTGGGATTGCGAGGCGCAGCAGTTCCAGCTTGGGATAATGCCATTTGCCGGTATCGGGATCCAGACAGGCGAACATCACGGAGCCGATCTCCGAGCCGCGGATCGCTCCCTGGCGATACAGCTCCACCGCCAGCGCCAGACCCGGGAATTCGTAGTTCGGGATGTGCGGGAAAACTGCCTGGGCATCGATGTAGACCGCGTGGCCGCCCGCTGGCTGGATGGTGGGGATGCCCGCCTCGTTAATCCGTGCTACCAGATAAGCCGTCTGCGCGAGGCGGTAGGAGAGATAATCCTCATCCAGGCCCTTGTATAAGCCGGTCGCGATCGCGTCGAGGTCACGGCCCGCCAGCCCGCCGTAGGTGGGAAAGCCCTCGCGCAGGATCAGCTCATTCTTGATGCGGACAAAGACCTCTTCATCGTTCAAGCACAGCAGCCCGCCGATGTTGACGATGGCATCCTTCTTGGCAGACATGCACATCCCGTCTGCCAGTGCGAACGTCTCCCGGGCGATCTCCTTAACCGACTTGCACTCGTAGCCAGGCTCGCGCTGTTTGATGAAGTAGCTGTTCTCAGCGTAGCGCGCCGCATCGATGAAGAACGGGATGCCATATTCGCGGTAGGTATCTGCCACCGCTCGCAGGTTGGCCATCGAGACCGGCTGCCCCCCGGCAGCGTTGTTTGTGATCGTGATCATCCCGAAGGGGATATTCTCCACACCGATCTTCTGGATGAACGCACGCAGCTTGGCGACATCCATATTGCCCTTAAAGGGATGCAGGTTCGCCGGGTCGAAGGCTTCGTCAATGACCAGGTTCACCGGTCGCCCGCCGCGCGCCCGGATGTTGGCGTCGGTGGTGTCGAAGTGCATGTTCGAAGGGACGTACTGCCCCGGCTTGACCAGCACCGCCGTCAGAATGTTCTCGGCGGCGCGTCCCTGGTGGGCGGGCACAAAGTATTTGAAACCAAAGATATCCTCCACAGCGGCCTTGAGGCGCTGGAACGAGCGCGCCCCGGCGTACGACTCGTCGCCGCGCATGATGGCTGCCCACTGCTCCTGGCTCATCGCGCCGGTGCCCGAGTCGGTGAGTAGATCGACGAAGATATCCTCGGCCTTGATCAGGAAGACGTTATAGCCAGCCTCGACGAGCCGTGCCTCACGGTTCTCAAGTGATATCAGGCGGATCGGCTCGGTGACTTTGATGCGGAAGGGCTCGGGGGGATAGTGCATGGGTTCTCCTTTTGGTATTGGTAATTCAAGTGTAGCACCCTTCCGCCGGAGAGGCATGTGACAGACTTCGTAAAAGGATGCGTGTTTTGTCGGTTTTGAATCCGGCAGTCCCCACCGACAGTCTTCATAACATCGGGCGTGTACTTCCGTTATACATCGCGACAGGGGCTTGTCTTCGTTTGAGTACAAATAGTAAGGAAAGAGGCCAGAATGGCAACCAGTCGAAAAAATCAGAACGCCAAAGGTTCAAAATCCGGTAGCCGCCGACGCGCAAAACCGGGCAGCAGCGGTCAGGGCAATTACTATCACATCGAGCTCCGCGATGGCGCCGACTTCGAGACCTTCCGCACGCAGGATGTAGGTGACCCGGGTCATCTCCAGCGCGTAGGCGGGAAGCGAGCCACCGGCTCCTGGGCGACGGTCAAATGGTTGGTTAGCAAAGACGATGCCCACGTCGAGGACGGCAAGCTTGTCGGCGATACGCAGGAGGTCAGGGATCTGATCAAAAGGTTGCGCTCCACGCCAAGGCAGATCCGCGGGGATCGGTTCCAGGTGAAGCCGAGGCGGAATGTCCCTGAGCGCTCCAAGCCTACCGCTGCCCAATCCGGGGCGCGCAAGCAAAATATTAAGAAGGCGCAAAAGGCGCAGCGTTCGAAATAATATCGACAGAGAGGTCAATTATGGAAGGACAGAGCAGAATGAGGGATCAGGAGAACAAACGCTGCGAGGTATGCGGCAACGTTTACGACAAGAGTTTTGAGATTCACCGTGGGGGTGAGGTGCACGTCTTCGACAGTTTTGAGTGCGCTATTCACGCACTGGCGCCTACGTGTTCGCATTGTGGCTGCCGCGTGATCGGTCACGGCATGGAGACCGATGGCGTGTTCTATTGTTGCGCGCACTGTGCCGAGCAGCACGGCATCCACGAATTTGAGGATCGGGTCGAATCGGGGAGTGCTCAATGAAACTAAGTGAGATCATGACGCGTGATGTAGAGGTCATCCAGCCGGATGATTCCCTGCAGCTTGCGGCGAAGAAAATGAAGGACCGCAACATCGGTTTCCTCCCGGTCTGTGATGGCGGGACCTTGATGGGCGTTCTCAGCGACCGTGACCTCACCGTGCGCGCGCTGGCTGAAGGGATGGATGTCAATATCATGCTGAGCCGCGACCTCATGACCACCCCGGCGATCTTCTGTTTTGATGACCAGGACGTCAGCGAAGCCGCCCAGGTCATGGAGCAGAACCAGATCCGCCGGTTGGTGGTAGTAAGCCGCGAGGACCAGAGCCTGGTCGGCGTGGTCTCGCTGGGGGATCTGGCCCGCAACAGCACCACGGATCTGTCTGGCAAGGTGCTCAAGGAAGTCTCGACGCCGGAAGCTTCAGAGCCCGCAAGAGACGCCTGACCCCGCATTCCAATGATGTGCTTGCGCAGCTCATCGCCGGTTCCCGGCGGTGAGCTTCTCGCGCGTGCCGGCGGTGGATTGTCTAATTTCGTGGGTTCGTCGGATGATCTCAGCACGGAGCAAACGGTGACTACCGGGAGAACCCCTTACGAAGGCTCTGTGCGCTCTGTGTTCTCTGTGGTGAACGTGTTTTCGCCCATCCTTTTGGACGCTCCAGTCGGCGGCTGCTCTTGACTCAGGTGGTATGATTGCACATCCATCAGGGATAACGCATCCTGTAAATCAATTGAGGTTCCAATGTTCGGTTTCTTTAAGAAGCGGGAAGAGGTCTTCCATAAGCTGATCCAACAACAGGCTTCCATTACCTACGATGGAGTAAAACTACTGGTCAAGTACTTTGAGACCCAGGATCCCGAGATTGCCGAGCAGCTGGCGCTCAAGGAAAAAGAAGCGGATGAGGTCCGGCGGATCCTGATCGATGAGCTCAACCGCACCTTTGTCACACCGTTTGATCGGGAGGATATCTTTGCCCTCTCCCGCTCGATTGACGATGTGATCGATTATGCCGATAGCACCGTGAGCGAGATGGTCGTGCTCAAAGTGGAGCCGACTCCATATATGCACAGGATCGCGACCCTGCTCAAGGACGCCGCGTATGAGATCTACCAGGCGGTCCAGCGACTGCAGAAGAATCCCTCGGTAGCGATCGATCATGCGCAGCGCGCCAAGGCGCTCGAGAACCGGGTCGAGGGGGTCTATCGCGAGGCGATCGCCGACCTGTTTACCGGACCCGAGGATGTCCATCACATCGTGGAGATGCTCAAGCTGCGAGAGGTCTACCGGCATCTTTCGAATGCCGCCGATCGCGGCGATGAGGCGGGAAATATCATTGCCGATATTGTGGTGAAGAAAACCTGACTGTGTCACCGCGAGGACGAATGTGGCGCTTTGGGCCACATTCGGACGTGGCAGTCTCAGGGAACCAGTTACCAAAAGGTGGCTAGAGTTCCGAGATTGCCAGGGCGGACGAGCGCCGCCTCGCAACACTTGCACCGCCGTGCAAGTGCAGGTGCGACGCT
>DAITPI010000183.1:0-8349 GCA_036833655.1 Anaerolineales bacterium
GGGTCGCAGGCGGCTCGAAGCCAAAGTCAAGCGTTACCATCCACGTGTAGTCGCAGTCCTGGGGATCAGCGCCTACCGAACGGCATTTGACCGCAAAGATGCGACGCTCGGCAGGCAACCGGAGGGGCTGGCGGATGCGCTTGTCTGGATCCTGCCGAATCCCAGCGGACTGAATGCGCATTATCAGCTGTCGGATCTGGCGGAGCATTTTCGAGAGCTGCGCGAGGCGCTAATTTGAGCTGCGATTTTAGGAGGTAAGCATGTCAAATGAGCCAAAGGCCGTGAGTTTTGAAGACCATTTTTCCAAACATTCTGAGCAGTACGCTCTGTCCCGCCCGAAATACCCCGATGCGGTCTATGCCTATCTTGCTTCGCTTGCGCCGGCGCGTTCCCTGGCATGGGACTGTGGCACTGGCAACGGTCAGGCAGCGGTCGGGCTGGCGACTCACTTCGACCGGGTGCACGCGACCGACGCGAGCGCCGAGCAGATCGCGCACGCCTATCCCCATGAACGCGTGGAATATCGTGTAGAGCCTGCAGAGCACATCTCGCTCGACGAGGACAGCGTAGACCTGGTCACCGTGGCGGTAGCAATCCACTGGTTCAACTTCGACGAGTTCTACCGGGAAGTGCGGCGAGTATTGAAGCCTGGAGGCGTCCTGGCAGCCTGGACCTACCACCTGCCCGAGATCTCCCTGGAGATCGATCCGCTGGTGGAGCAATATTATCGAGAGATCCTGAAGGGCTACTGGCCGGAGCGCATCCAGTATCTGGAAGAACGCTACAAGACCCTTCGGTTTCCGTTCGAGGAAATCGTTCCGCCGCCCTTCGTGATGGAGATCCACTGGAACCTGACTCAGCTGGCGGGTTTTTTCGATAGCTGGTCTGCCACGCAGCGGTATAAGGCGCAAGAGGGGCATCATCCGCTCGAGCAGATCTGGGCTCCGCTCTGCGCAGCCTGGGGTGAGGCAGACCAGGCTCGTCTGGTCCGCTGGCCCCTGCACTTTCGGATCGGGCGGAAGACCAGCGCGGGTTAAGGGCTACCCTTACAGCCCAGCCTGCTTCAACAGCTTCTCGACCGCGTGGACCGTAATCTGGTGATGGCTGTCGCGCACGCGCTCGAACAGTGGACGGACCTGCTCGCGCGCCCAGTCTGCCGCGATCATGGCGCGCACGATCGGTAGGATATATAACATGCGCCCGATGCTCCCCAGGAACTGCTCGACCCGCGGCAAGATCGCCTCGTGCCCGCTGGCGATGCAGGTAGAGTAGAAATGCGAGAATAGAGCTACGTCATTTCTCTTTTCCAGATCGAGTACCTCATCGAAATACTGGCAGTCCTCCACCGGGATCCGCCGGGGTAAGCCCTGCAGGAAAGACAGGAGCTGATAGCGATGCCAGGACTGCACCTGTTCCCGGGTGGGCTTGATCCCCTGCCGGTAGACATCCAGAGCCTGCTCCACATTCTCGTAGAGGCGGGACTCGGGTCGGTGGCGCTCTTCGGGCAGCCCCGGCTCGTAGATCCATTTTTGTACATCCACGTTCTCGAATACATCGGGCAGCTCTGACTTCAGGAAATCGAGGAACGCTTCCGTGGTCAGTGACTGGAACTGGAACGTCCTCATGTACTTTTGGATGAAGGCATCGAAACGCTCCCGCCCGACCACATATTCGCATTCCTGCAGGAAGAAACAACCTTTGAAGTAAGGAATGATCGGGGCATTGGAATCGGCGTCCTTGTCGGGCGGTAGCTTCAGGCGAGTTTGTGGGGCACTCATACCTACGCGTTGCATCATCTCGATCAATAGTTTCTCATGGTATGCAGCATGGAGGTCTTTTACATCCTTGCCTTCCAGGATTTCCGTAATGCGGGTCTCGGCATAGGTGGTCCAGCCTTCGTTGAGCCAGAAATCCTGCCAGGTGGCGTTCGTGACGAGGTTCCCGGTCCAGGCGTGGGCAAGCTCATGGGTGATCAGGGATGTCCCGGCGCGCGTGCCGAGGATCGCGGTCGGAGTCAGGAAGGTGAGGCGCGGGTTTTCCATGCCGCCATACGGGAAGGTAGGAGGCAGCACCAGCAGGTCATAGCGTCCCCAGAGATAGGGACCCAGAAGCTTCTCTGCCTCGATCATTTTGTTCTCGTTTTCTGCAAATTCCCAGGCCCCCGCTTCGATTGTTTCTGGCTCGGCGTAGATGCCGGTACGCGGTCCCAGCTCCCGGAATGCCAGGTTCCCGACCGCCAGCGCGAAGAGATAGGAAGGGATGGGCTGCGGCATCTGGAAGCTGTAGAGCGTCTCTCCGCTGCCCTCCTGGACCCCGGTCAGTTCCGCCGCCATGACTGCCACCAATCCCTGGGGGACGATCAGGTCTGCGGAGTATGTGAACCGGACCGAGGGCGTGTCCTGGCAGGGGAAGATGCTGCGGGCGTGCGTTGCCTGGCACTGGCTGAACAGGAACGGATACTGCCCGCCAGCCGTCTGCGCAGGGTTGAGCCATTGCAGGGCGCGTGCCCCGGGCGAGGTCTGGAACCTCAGTGTAAAGATCGAATCATCCTCGAACCCTTTTAGATGGAGGCGCTGCCCGACAATATCGTCCTGCGCGTCAAAGCTCCATTGCAGGAGGCGACTCTCCGTGCGGGCTTCCATGAGATCGATCTTGTATGCATCCAGATACAGGGAGCCGCGCAACGCTTGCTGTATATGATATGTGGCCTCCAGATCAAGTGTATGGGTGGAGAAATCGACATTGATCCGAAAGTCGATGTGCCGGATCTTGCCCTGCGTGAGATCTGAAAAGGTTGTCGGGTCATGGTGTTGCATTGTATCGGCTCCGGGAAAGAGTTTCCTCACCATGTGGCAGTTCTTCGCGCTTAGTTTGAACCACCCTGATGAGTTATCAGTCAGCTGCCTGGATTGGCGGTACGCACCACGCGGACAAAATCTGCAAACAGGCCGTAGGCCGTTTCGACGGGTCCGCCCGCCATGCCTTCGCGTTCTGAGACGGTGATCGAATAATCAGGCAGCACATCCGTGCGGAAGGTGACGCCGGTGGAGGAGTTCATGATCCCGTACAACGGCGAGGAGGCATCGAGCAGTTGGGGCCCGACCTGCGCGTCAATCTGCTCACCAGCCTTTTCTACCGAACAGACCAGCTTATAGCGCTTGCCATCCGCTCGAGCCTGGGCGATCATTTCGGAGGTGATGCCGCGGATCCCGGTGGGATGGACCTGTTGCGGCGTGAAGGGCGTATCCATGAGAACAGTGATGAGGGCGGCCACTTTGATCGCTGCATCCCAGCCATCTACATCGTTGGTAGGATCGGTCTCTGCCACGCCAATCGACTGGCAGTATTTCACGGCGTCCTCATAGGATTCGCCAGCCTCCATCCTGGAGAGAATGATATTGGTTGTGGCGTTGAGAATGCCTTTGAAGGAGGCAAGCTCGGCGAGCGGAA
Source organism: Anaerolineales bacterium (assembly GCA_036833655.1). Taxonomy (GTDB): domain Bacteria; phylum Chloroflexota; class Anaerolineae; order Anaerolineales; family Villigracilaceae; genus Defluviilinea. The sequence continues at coordinate 3,451 of DAITPI010000183.1, forward strand.
ATGCCTCGCGGAAGACGGAGAACAGGGGCGAGCCGCCCAGCACCGTCGACTCGAAACCGAAGATCTTCCCCTTTGACTTTGCCCGGGCCTTCAATTTGCGGTAGCCGTGCACGACCGGTCCCTTGTTGGCAGTGATGGCGTGCATGCCAAGCTCGAGCGCCGTGCCGATATGCTCGAGGGCGGGCTGCCCGGTCTGCGTGTTGACCGGGGAGTTTTCGAAGATGACATCCGCGTTGGAATGCTTGATCACCGCGAGGGAGTCTTCCACCAGGAAAGAAGAAAGAGGAGAGATTGACTGACCACTTTCCGCTAGCTCCAGCGCTTTCTGAATATCCAGACCGTCTGGGTCAACGGCAAAGCCATGCCGGCCCGTGGAGATCCCGGTGAATGAAAAGGTGGCGTTGTACTGGGATTTGAGCAGATCCTGTTTGCGGAGCAACAGCCGGGCCAGGGCGCGGGCTACATTTCCGAAACCGATGAGGGCGAGGTTGTAGTGCATAAAACTCCGTTTAAAGGTTCGAAAGTTGAAACGTTGGAACCCTGCGACAAGCTTCAGGGCAGGCGTGCAAACCTGCCAACTTGCTGCTTATAGTGGCGGCCAGGGCATGGCACGACGGTCGCGGGGCTGGCGGGGGAAGACGCCTCGTTTGACGATGGATTCCGCACGTGCGCAGAGAGCAGAGAGCTCACGCCGGTTCAGGTACGGCTCCAGGGACGGAAGCAGGTTCTTGACTTCGGCAAGGGGCGCAAGCAGGTCCTCCGGGATCTTTTGCCCGGCGAAATCCCACAGCACGGTGCGCAGCTTGTTCTCTTCGTGGAAACAGATCCCGTGGTCAATGGCATACAGCCGGTGCGTGCCCTTCTCGAAGAAGACATGGCTGCCCTTGCGGTCGGCATTGTTGCAGAGCAGGTCGAAGAGCACAACAGGTTTCAGAAGCTGCCTGTCCTCTTCGCTGAAGCTGAAGTAGTGATACTCGGGATCGTATTCGATGAATTCCTGCAGAGAGCCAGCCCCGAAGGGACCGTTATCGCGCAATGTCGTGAACGGGACCAGGTGAAAACCCAGCTTTTCGCTGACCAGATACGCGGCAACCTCACGCCCCGCCAGCGTGCTCTCCGGGAAATCCCAGAGAGGTTGTTCGCCGCGGGTCGGTTTATAAACGGCCGGGTATTCCTCGCCTGCATGGGAAACAGTCACGAGGAAGGTGTAATTCGAGCCAAAAGCAAACTGGCCTTTGAGCTCATAATCGCCACATTGGAGAGCCAGCTGAAGTTTCTCCGGTTGGTCTTGTGCCATCAGGGGATGATTTTACTTCAATATGTGAGTGTGGTTTGCTGAGAATGCTCGGCGGTTCTGTCGCCGTCCTGGCTGCGCACCTGCCAAGGCTAGTACTTACTCCTACCCGTTCCAAACGAAGAGATCAGCCATAGAGAAAGTTTCAAACCCCAATCGTCTATAGACCGGAAATCCCGAGGAAGTTGCGAAAAGAATAGCTTCGGAATATCCATCTTCAGACCCGGATCGCATTGCTCTCAGGGTCATAGCCGCGCCAAGCCCACGTTTGCGATAGTTGGGCAATGTGGCGATGTGGTAAATTCCCGCTTCGAAGCCTTCCATCATCACGTTCAACCAGTCATCTTGATCCCGTTGGTTTCGACACGGATGATCTCTACCTCTTTCGAAAGCGATGCTTGCGGCAGGGAATCCAATTTGCGCGCCATGGCCGGAATGGCATTCATGCGCACGAAAGGGATTCTTTTTGAGCTCAAGTATTCTGGCCATCCTGGCGTACCGGCATCCGGCCAGTCAGCCCAGAAGAAGGGCAGGCTCTGCGAAAGGAACACATGGAGAATGGGATCAACGACCCGGCTCAATTCCTCCTTACGTGTTACCGTACGCAGTACCCCGTTGAAACGATACAGGCTTCGACGTCCGGTGAAAAACCACGCCACCTGCTCCTCTTCGGTGAATTGACCTCTCAGCCAACGAGCGATGCCCCCGTAATAAGCAAACGTGTTTTCCTCGATCGCCCGGATCCGTCCCCGGTCATTTTCTTACGCTTTCTTTCAATCCCTTGCACAATTGCGCAGCGTGTTTGGATAAGTCTTCCAGCTCCTCCTCACTCAAACAGGACCACGGCGTGAAGAAATACTGGTCGGTCAAGGCTTCGGCTTCCTCGCGGATGTGTTTTCCTTCGGCGGTGACTTGATACTTGCCCTGGTTTTCTTCCACCCAGCCGCGCTTCGAGAGGTTGTGCAAGTCCTGAACGATCACCTGCATGTGAACCACTCGATATCCGACTTTTTCATATAACTGTTCGATAGAAACAGGTGATGTGCTCTGCCAGAGGCGGGTGAAAATATCCCACGTGTGACCCTTTACCCCAAGCGCCTGCCACCCCGCCCTGTGCGAGTCATCTCGGTATGCCGACAACGCCCCGAAGCGGACGACGAAATCTTCAAGCTGAGATTCCGTTCCGAATCGTCCGTAATTGTCGCGCTTGTGGAAGATGTAGAAATGGGGAGGCGGTTCGGGCGCGGCGAGCGAGGCTTCGATCAAGCGGTCGAAGTAACCAAAAAGCCGTTGCAGCTTCTCAGAGGGAATCGGTTTCAGGTCAGCAAGCGAGTCGCCCGCTGCGCGCCATAACTTCTTTGCAATCGCGAGTCCCTCTTCGGTGTAGGTGTATCCGCCATTACCATCTGAAGTCATATACCCCTTTTGCACGGCGGTTGCGAAGCGTTCCTCATTCACGCGTGGCAAACCGTAAGGAAACATCCGCATGTATTTCTCTGTGGTAATAGTCTCCGCGCCGAAGAGCCAGATCGCCGCAACCCATGTGAAATAGTCGGGGGCGAGCGCGAACTCCTCGGCGGCTTTGTCCATGGCGGGATAGCCATAATCGCCCAGAATGTCAAAGCTTTCTTCCAGAGAAGACCAGATAGAGCTCGGGGTCATGGGGGCTCTCCTCCTGCAGAATACCAGTGAAACCCAAATCAACATCGACTGAGCTCAGCGACTGTTGATTTAGTATTATTGGCAAATCGGGTAGGAGAAGTATGTAACTTTAGTCACACTTTGCCCCCTCATCGTGCCACTTGTGCGCTAATGCTTATAGCCATTCTTCTTGGGGCAGAAATGACCCTCGGGTTCCTCCGGCTGCCCACACTGTGGACAGATGGGTCGCCCTCGCGAGACAACTTCCACGCCCCAGCGCGCCAGCATGCGGACCTGGCTGCGCGAAGCCCAGAAGCGGACTACCGCCGCCGTCTCCTGGTCGTCCTCTTCCGTCAGGAGCTCCTTGACGAATAAGACCACCAGGTCGCGGTCCTTGTCATATCCCAGTCCGATCTCGCCGACACGGAACAGCGGGTCCACAGGCGGGTTGATGTGCATGACCTCTTCCACGTAATCGCCCGAAGCTTCGGGGAGGTCCGGATTCTGCTCATCCACCTGGGCAAGGAATTGCTCCACGCCGATGGCGAGCGAGTGCAGCTGCGCCTTTTCGATGATCACCGTGATGGTGCGCTGGTCCTGAAAGGCTTGAACATAAAAAACACGCTGACCGGGCTTGCCAATTGCGTCAGCGGTAAGATGGTCACAGGGGTCTACGTCAATTTCAAAACGAGGCATAGGTACCTTTGTTGAGGCGAGTATACCAGTAAAGTATAATGCAATTGTTATAGTTTAAACACTAAGGACACAAAGGCGCACAAAGGATTTTACTTGGTGTACTTTGTGCCCTTTGTGTTTAGAAACGCCAAAGGAGAGAGTTATGTACGATAAAAAGAAGCTGGACGAGCTGCAAGATTCGCTCGAAAAATGGGAGGCGACCTCTTTAGAGAAGGCTTTACTGTCCCTGCCTGAGCGTGCCGACGAATTCATCACTACTTCTTCCGAGCCGGTCAACCGGCTGTACACACCGCTCGATGTGGCAGACATGGACTATGCCGCCGATCTTGGTTTGCCGGGGGAATATCCCTTCACGCGCGGCGTCCATCCCACGCTTCACCGCTCCAAGCTGTGGACGATGCGCATGTTCGCCGGCTTTGGCACCGCCGAGGAGACCAATGCCCGTTTCAAATACCTGCTCGACCAGGGACAGACCGGCCTGTCCATTGCCTTCGACCTTGCCACGTTGATGGGTTACGACACCGACCAGCCCGAGGCGCTGGGCGAATTCGGCAAGTGCGGTGTGGCGGTCTCTTCCCTGAAGGACATGGAAATCCTGCTCGATGGGATCCCGCTCGATAAGGTCTCCACCAGCATGACGATCAACTCGCCCGCCGCGATCATCTGGGCGATGTATATTGCCGCTGCCGAGAACCAGGGCGTGCGTCCGGACCAATTACGCGGCACGATCCAGAACGACATTCTCAAGGAATTTATCGCTCAAAAGGAATATATCTTCCCGCCCGAGCCGTCCATGCGGCTGGTGGTCGACACGATGGAATTCGGCGCGCAGAAGGTACCGCAGTGGAACACCATCTCGATTAGCGGGTATCACATCCGCGAAGCGGGCTCCACCGCCGCGCAGGAACTGGCGTTTACCCTCGGTGATGGGCTGGAGTACGTCCGCTGGGGCATTGCCCGCGGCATGGATGTGGACCAGTTTGCGCCGCGCCTGTCGTTCTTCTTCAACGCGCACAACGACTTCTTCGAGGAGATCGCCAAGTACCGCGCTGCCCGGCGCATCTGGGCACGCGAGATGCGCGAGACATTCCAGGCAAAGAGTCCGCGCTCGTGGCTGTTGCGCTTCCATACCCAGACGGCAGGAGTCAGCCTTACTGCCCAGCAGCCGGAAAACAACGTGGTGCGCGTGGCGATCCAGGCGCTCGCCGCCGTGCTCGGCGGGACGCAGAGTCTGCATACCAATTCCCTGGACGAAGCCCTGGCGCTCC
>DAITPI010000184.1:0-2760 GCA_036833655.1 Anaerolineales bacterium
CGGTAGAATCCACTCCCCCCAACAAGAAAGGCATCCTCCACATCACGCTCGACGTTGCGCAGGAGTCGATCCAGCGGCGGGCGGTGCTCTATGACAAAGATGGCGACGCGCACTACGACACGATCAGCGCCTTCATCAAATCCGTGCGCGGCTCCGACCCGGATGCCGCCCTGTACTGGCTGGCGAAAATGATCTACGCGGGCGAAGACCCGAAGTTCATTATCCGGCGTTTGATCATTCTCGCCGGGGAGGATATCGGTCTGGCGGACCCGATGGGGCTGGTCGTAGCGGCTTCAGCCGCTCAAGCTTTTGATTACATCGGCTTGCCCGAAGGCATCTACCCCATTGTCGAGGCAACCCTGTATCTCGCCACCGCGCCCAAGTCGAACAGCGCGGGCGCATACTTCAATGCCATGAAAAAGATCGAGGAAGAGGGCCAGGTCTCGGTGCCGCGCCATCTCATGGATGGCAACCGCGACGCGGCTGCCTTGGGACATGGCAAAGATTATGTCTATCCGCATGAGCACGAGGGCCACTTCATCCCCCAGCAATATTTGCCGAAGCGCTTGCTCGGCACCTACTTCTACCAGCCTTCGCAGGAAGGCTACGAATCCCAGGTGACCGCCCGCCTGGACATGTGGCGCGAAGCCCAGCGCAAGGTCCTGGGCATCACCGAGGTGGAGAACATCCCCGCCATGAGTGAAGAACAGATCCAGGAAATGAAGAGAAAGATAAAGTAGTTTCACGTTGAAGGTCGAAGGTTGCAAGCCGATCAACCTTGAGTCCAAACCTTCAACTTTCAACCTTTGCACATGCCACTTTTATTACTCATCCGTCACGGCGAGAACGAGTACGTCAAAACATCCAAACTGGCCGGTCGACTGCCCGGGATCCATCTCAATGAACGCGGGCAGAAACAGGCGCAGGCACTCGGGGAAGCACTCAAAGATGTGCCCATCAAAGCGGTTTACTCGAGTCCCCTCGAGCGCGCGATGGAAACTGCCCAGCCCATCGCCGAGGCGCGTAAGCTGGAGATTCTGCCCGAGCCCGACCTCATGGATACCGATATCGGAAGCTGGCAGGGAAGATCGATAAAGGTTTTGCGTCTCACCAAGCTGTGGAGGATCGTCCAGAGCGCCCCTTCGCGGTTTCGATTTCCCGATGGCGAGTCTTTCTTGGAGTCACAAGCCCGTTATGCAAGCGCACTGGACCGTATCGCAAAAAAGTATAATAAGCCCCAAGACATCGTGGCTGTCGTCTTCCATGCCGATCCAATTAAGCTTGCAGTTGCCCACTTCCTTGGGATGCCCCTGGATCATTTCCAGCGACTGAGCTGCGATACCGGCTCGCTGACTGCATTGCATGTCACCGAGTCCGGCGCGAACTTGATCAAATTGAACCAGCGCCCACCATTCGAATTTCTAAGATCAAAGCAGAGATAAACTATGCTCGAACGTATTAGGATCATGATCCAGGAGGAGACGCTTGCCGAGCGCAGCCGGCGGATGATCCCGGCTGCGCTCTTTGCGGCGTTGATCGCCACAGCCTATGTCTTCACGTTCTTTCTGGTTAACGTGTATACATTTCCCAGCTTGCCTTTAGCAGTGGATTGGGGACGTTTGCTCATGATGTGGATCGGGTTTGCCGCCGGCTTTGCCCTGTTTGGCGCCATTGCCACGTGGTTCACGGATGATCCGGCGGGAATCGTCGGCGGTGGGCTGGTCATGACCCTGGTCCTGGCAATTCTGTTCCTGATCTCCTCTGGCGCACGGGATACCGCTCTGACGATGCAATCCATCATCATGGCGCTGCCGCTTATCGGTGTGTGTATGCTCGCCGCGTGGGGCTTACGCTGGACCGCCCGCCGCTATCTGGAGATCAAGCGCGAGGCTAAGCCTGACGGGCGCAAGCGTCTGGCAAAGCATGTGCTGACGCTGGTCCTGGCCGGTCTCGTTCCCGGCATCCTGATGCGCATGGATCTGCCCTCCGTGCAGGCACTCGACCAGCTAGACAGCCTGCTTCAGGCGGCGCCGACCGACCCGTCCGTATTGCCTCGCCTGCCCTTGAAGCGCGTCCCGGCCCTGCAGGATCATTTCGGCGTGGACTACAAATTTTACGTACGGAATTCAACCGCTTCCGCTGGCTCGCTGGATGTCACCATCCGCTTCGAGGACGGCTTTGTGATGTCCTGTCTTCTCCCCGTAGGCAGCGGTAGTTTTATCACAGACTGCGGCGAGGGAGAGCGCTTCGAGCCGGGTTCCTAGCACGATAAGTACTTTGTCATTTTCCCGGCGCAAGCGGTCGCTTCTGCAACTTGACCACAGCCACTCCCAGGCTCACGAGAATTAGCCCGGCGATTTCTCTGCCAGTGAGCCCTTCTCCCAAAAAAAGCATACGCCAGCACGGCGATCCGGGGCATCATCAGGCTATCGATGATGCTTGATTCGACAGCTTATTTCCAAAGCTTTGCCAGTTCGGTCAGCGATCTGTAATACGGCTCGATGCTTGGGATGTAGTGCCGCTCCTCTTTGGCGTGCGGACCGATCCCCGACTGCCCCCAGACGACTGCCTGACCACCCGGTGCAAAGCGAGCGCTTGTGCCCGGCAGCTTCTTGCCGAGTCTTGGTTCCCGCGCTTCGTCTTCGCCTACGGCTCCGCTCAGCGCGAGGTTAGAAGCCAAAAACACAACAGCCATACATACATGCACTCCACCCTTGTAGCGGAGTGCCGGCTGTCGGTCTATAAGCTTTCTAGAAGATG
>DAITPI010000184.1:2770-8333 GCA_036833655.1 Anaerolineales bacterium
GCCTTGATGAGCGCTTTCAATGCGGGATTCTCCGGGTCGCAAGCAACACCGTTCTCCGTGACGTTCATGCACAGCTCGAGCTCATTGGCTTGGCAGTATTCTTCGACCGCGATCTTCAACCCCTCCACGTCATCCTGTGGGATCGGACGGATCTCCACGCCGAGGATCCCCTCCGCGGCGGTGATGTTGTAGATGCCCGGGGTGCCCACCTTGATGAAGGGGAACTTTGCCTGGGACTGCCAGCCGTCCGCCGCCTTGAGTGTGAGATGCTTGCTGAACATCTCATGCAATGTTCCCCGCGCGGCGATGAGCTTTTCGCTGATGTCGCTGCTTCCGGCAAGCCCCGAGTGACCCTTTGTGCCATGGGCGACCACGTCGAAGCGCATCACGCCGCGGTTCTCCACGCAGATCTCGCCGAAGAGCTCGTTCCCCTTTTCGCCGGTCCGCTCGCCGGCGATGAAGAGTGCGGGTTTGAGGTCCAGCGCCTTCAACACGTGAGGCGTGCCCCAGGGCTCTGCCTCTCCATTTTCTTCATTGCCAACCAGGAGCAGCGAGATATTTGGGTAGGGCCGTCCGGATTTCATCTGGTCTTTCATCCAGACGAGATAGGTGGCGACGACCGTCTTCATGTCTGCCGCGCCGCGACCCCACAGGTAATCGCCGTCGATGCGAGGCTCGAATTGTGAATCGTCGGGGTCCGGCTCGACCACGTCGAAGTGACCGGTGAGGAGGATGGGGGAGTTGAGATGGGAGATTGGTGATTGGTGCTTGGACACTGGAAAGGCAGCATAGACGGCCGGGTATTTCCCATCGAAGTATCTCACTTCGAGCCCGGCATTGCGCAGATAATCATCCACCAGCGAGCCAGCGCGATGGACTTCCTCCAGCCGTTCGTTCGGCGAAGCTGTAACGCTGGGGATACGGATCAGCTGCTGAGCAAGGTCAAGGATTTCGGATGTTTTATCTGGATAGGAAGGTTCGATCATGGCATGAGTCCTTGGGCGGAATTGAATCGGTGAGTTCTGGGTCTGGCGCGCGGCGTCTCGTCCACGCTGGAGGAATTCGGCGATCTTGACGGAATCGGCGCCCAGGGAGCCATGCTCGGAGGCGATGCGCTCGGCGTCCGCTTTGACCTGGGCTTCGCGCTCGTAGAAGAGCTCTTTCAACACGCTGAGCGGAACGTCATCATTTTCACCCAGCTCCAACTGCAGGCGCGCCCGGATCTTCTCCGCTGTGTTTCGTCCACCCTCTGCCATCTCGACAAGCGGATTCAGATCTCGCCAGAGATCCAGAGCCTCCGCGAGCGGCTTGACCTCCTTGAGAGTCCACCTGAGGAACGCGCGCATCGAGATGGGCTTCCCGGTCAGCGGATTTTCGATCTCGGCGCGCAGCCCATGTTGCGCAGCAAGCTGCTCGTTGAGGCGCGCCCGGGTGATGTCCTCGCGGTCGTAACGGAAACCGCGCGCAAAGGTCTGGTCGGAGTAGATGCGCAGGAGCAGGAGATGCTTGAGGGTGAGGTTGGCAATATCCAGATCGAGGGAGTGACCGCCCTCGTCCGAACGGATCTCCACACGGCCCATCGGCAGGTTGATGCGCGCCATCAGGTTCTGCTTCTCGATCTGCAGCGCCATCTCCTCGGGCGGAGTCGCCTCTCCCGCCGCGAACAGGCCACGGGCGGAGAGCGAGGCCAGCTGGTCGCTCGTCGTGGAGATGATCCGCTCGACAGGCTCGGCAAAGCTGCGGGCGCGGACCGGCGTCCAGTTGTTGTTTCCGAAGCGGACGCCGCGCCGTACGAGGTCATAGGAAATTTGCAGGTAATCGTTGTATGAACGGTAGAGGTCGGGCAGATCGATCGAGGGTGGATTTGGGAAGGTGATGTTGCGGATCGAATCGAACTCGGTCAATGCAACCACCGCGCGGCCCCCGCGGACCTGCGCCTGCAGCGGCGTGGAAGCGCTGGTGGCGATGAAGAGCGATGCGAAGGCACGCAACAGCCGGGAAGCCGTGATGTAGAACTCAGACTTGTATTCGTCGAGATGGCGGTCGCCGCGCTCGGTAGGCGTCAGGTGCATGAAATCCCAGGCGAAGAGCGCATCGGGCAAGGACAGGTTCGTGTGGATGCCCGAGGTCGCCAGCGTCGCGCCATACAGGTCCACGCACTTCTCGAGATAACGGCGCTTGGCAATCTCCCAGTTGCCGGGGATGGAGTGGTGGCCGATATCGGTGAGAAAGAGCAGATTGCCGTGCCAGTAATACAGCCGCTCACCGAAATTCAGCCCGGCGCGATACAGGGCATTGATCAGGGACGCCTCCATCAGACGCGCCTCATAGATCGCGCCGCGGGACGTGTAATACGGGCGGGTCGCCCATTCGATCATCCAGTGAAAGACCTCCAACTGGCTGAACTGCGCCTGCCACAGCGTAATACATTCTGCACGCAGGTAGTCCACAAAGGAATGCTGGCTGGGGCCTGCCCCTACGGTGAGCAGAGGACGCAGGTCTTCATCGAGGAGGTTCCATTCCTGCTCGAAGCCATTCAGTCCACTGGCAGGCTTTTCTTTGACAGCCTGTTCTACGGCGAGCAGATACTTATCGGCGAATTTCTTGAGGGGCATGGGCAAGTCCTGAGGCGTTTTTGGGGCAAAAGAGACGAGTTAGAGGAGAGAAGAAAGCATAAAGAGCAGAGATGTGTGTTGAAGCTCGGCGCGCTGAGTTTCTCCTCTTCCTGCTTTCCACTACTTGAGCGAATGTAACCCCTCCATCAACCTCACGAATGCACCTTCTGTCCGCTCGACAGGCGTGGCGTAGGAGAAACGGATCCATTCCCCACCGAAGGGCGAGAAATAGGCACCGGGGACAACCGCTACACCGTGATTTTCGGCGAGGTATTGGCCGAGCGGCTCGGTGTCCGTCCATCCCCTGGCTTTGATGAACTCAGCCACATTTATGAAGGCGTAATAGCCTTTGCCGAGGATGTGCTGGAAGCCGCTCTCGGAGAGGAGTCTTTTCAGAACAAGACGGCTTGCATTGGTCGGCTCGATGATCGTCTTTGCGGCTTCGGCGTAACCCATCTCATATGCAGCCATGGCGACGGCGAGAGAATAGAACGAGGGGATTACGCCATGCGAAGCGCGCGCCACGATGAACTTGATCACCGCTTCGTCCGCGATCAAATGGCAGTTGCGGATGTTGGAACCGCCCAGGGACTTGGTGATGCCGTCGAGGAACATGATCCGCTTGCGCTCGTCGGCGGTGAAGTTCTTGAGAAAGGAATTCAAATCCATCGGTGATTCGTCTGTGACATAGTGGTACATCCAGTCGAAGAGCACAAATGCCACGCCTGAGTCCAGGGCGCATTTGGCAAGCGCCACCTGCTTCTCCACGGAGACAGTCAAGCCTGTTGGATTATCGGGATTTGTGATGACGAGCCCCGCAACTTTGCGGCCCTGCGATTCGGCGAACCTGACGCTCTCCACGATCGCATCTTCCGAGTATGCCCAGCCCTGCGACGGCTCTCCGGGCGCCCAGAGGACGTTCGCGCCCACACCATAGGGACCCCAGTTGTAGGAGATCCACGGCACGCGCGAGACCATGATGAGATCGCCCTGGCGCCCATGACCAAGAGCCAGCATAGCTTGATAAGCTTTGACCAGGGCGTCACGACCGCCAGTGGTCGCCAGGACATTCGCGGGACCCCAGCCAGACGCCGAGTCCAATTTCCAATACTGTTCGATTACGGATTTGCGATACGCATCGGTGCCGAACGGCATATCATAGGCCGTCCCGTGCTCAATCTGCAGCTGCGCGGCGCGCTCGAGGAGGGGGCGCGGCACGCCGGGCAGAGAGGCGCCGCCATCTCCCTGCGAGGCGTCGAAGATCTTCCCGCCGGGATTCTTCTCCTGATACACCTTCAGCGACTTGTTGATCAGGAACATCCGGGAGGGCGGGATATCCATCATCTGCTTGAGATGATTGCTGACCGGGACGAGGTTCTGTTCGTCGACTGCAAAAACGGGCGTGGTGTTGGAAATCATTGTAGCTCCTTGTGCCCCCACCCGACCTCCCCCAAAGACGACGTTGAAAAGTCGGTTGCGTATCCAACGCGTGAATCGTCGGATTTGGGGGAGGTGTCCCGCAGAGCGGGACGGAGGGGGTAAAAATAACGCCCCGGTGCTCGGGGCGTTTGGTGTACCTACGGAGTATGAACCTTTTGCTGTTCACCTGAAAACCACCAACGTCCCGTTACCGCCGGGGTACGAGTCGTATTATCGTTGGTATTGGTAAACAGGTGGGACATTGGGCGCAAGGATACCACTGCGCCAAAAGAGCGTCAAGCAGAGATTTCGCAGCAAGCACGGCTTACTCAACGTCCTGAGACTATTAGATTCCTCCGCGAATTTCCGCGAATAGGCACGAAGCCAAAAGGCTCCTGCAAAAATTGGTGTCAATTCGCGGATGCATTCTCGACTTTGAGGTGATCCTGACGCAGCAGGGATCAACGCAGGCCGAACCAGGGACCCTGGTCAAAGTCTCCCTGAAAGATAGACCGGTCTTCCTCATCTGCAATTGCATTGCCGGCTTGCTCCGCTAACATCAAGAATTCATCGGCGAGTTTTTGATCGCCGAGCATTGCCTGGGCTCGCGCCAGCCCTTCAAAAGCATAGGCGATATCGAAATCCTGCATCTGGCCCCGGTTCGCCTCGGTCAGCTCAAAACAGCGCTGGGCATGTCGCAGAGCCTCATTACCATGTCCGAGCACCACGTGCACGTGGCTGAGCAGCCACTCCGCACGTTGCTGGTGGACGACAGTCCCGGCGAATCCCCAGTGATACGCGGAGGCATGAGCCGCATGAAGCATCTCGTCATTTTCAGCGGGTGAGCGATTGGGCTTCTGAAGCAGATCCCAGACGCGGCTGTTCGTCGATTGGGCGAAGTATTTATGTGCTTCTTCGACCGTGTAGGTCCCGGTTTGATCCATGCAGAGACATCCTTTTTCAAATACAAAATCTCCCGCAGCATCGCACTGAACGCTGCGGGAGACCACCAGTAACTGATTACCCGTTGAACTCAGGGTTCTGGCTGGTATAGAGCGCCAGCACATTGCCGGTTGGATCTTTGAAGAGTCCAAACCAGCCTGTTCCGGGGATCTCCGTCTTGGCGCGGACGACAGTACCACCCAACTGCTCCACGTGCCGAAGGTCGGCATCGATGTCATTGCTGGCAATGTATACGAGCACTTCGCCAACCGGGTTTTCCTCCGACACTTTGTTGAAACCACCGCCATAGCCGCTGCCGTCCTCCCACATGGTGTAATCGAAATCGGGGACGTGCTGCATCTTCCAGCCAAATAACTGCTGATAAAACTCGCCCGCAGCCGGGACATCTGCTGCAGGGATTTCAATATGGACAACATTTCGTTTGGACATAGCACTCTCCTCTACTGAAACTGGATATTGTAGAGTAATTATAGAACATTTTTTCTATGTTTTCAAGCCCCTCTGTGGAACTGGGTGTGGTTCAAAATTTCGGGAAAAAGGGATAAGATAGGCAGAAAGGCAGGTAG
>DAITPI010000185.1:0-8215 GCA_036833655.1 Anaerolineales bacterium
ACGGACATTCCTGTTTTCGTCTCACCGAACGCAACTATGCGACGGTGGTGACGGATCCGTTTGATAGCAAGTCTATCGGTTACGACTCGCTTAAGCTCAGGTCCGATATCGTCACGGTGAGCCACGACGCGCCCGGTCACAATAACACAGACGCGGTCAAAGGCAGCTCGCACGTGATCGACGGTCCCGGAGAATTCGAGATCGGTGGCGTGTTTGTCACCGGCGTGCAGACAGATGGCAGCGGGTCGGGTAAGAAGAGATCGAAAACGAAAGAGAATGGCGCGGTTGCCGTGCGCAATACGATTTATGTGTTCGATTACGATGGGATCACCGTTGCGCATCTCGGCGATCTGAAAGAGGTGCCCACCCAGTCTGAGATCGAGCTGCTCGGTACAATTAACGTAGCCCTCGTGCCGGTCGGTGGGGGAGGTGGGCTGAACGCCGCGAAAGCGGCCGAGGTCATCAGCCTGATCGAGCCGAACCTGGTCATCCCGATGCATTATTCCACGCCGGCTGGGAAGATCCCGCTCGATTCGCTGAACAAGTTCCTGAAGGAAATGGGGCTCTCGAAGGCCGAGACCCAACCATCTCTCAAGGTGACGCGCAGCGGTCTCCCCGACGAGACGCGCGTCGTGGTGCTGGAGTATCAGAAGAGTTAATGACATCGAGCGTTCCACAGGCTGGTAGGACAGCTTTCAGGTGAGAAAGCTTGCGGGACGTCTCTCAAGGTGATTATGGCTGTCAAAGTTTTGATGACATGGGACATCGCCGGTGAACGCGACCAGGAATACTTCGAGTTCATCATCGGCGAGTTCATTCCCGGCGTGCAGCGGCTGGGTCTGCAGCCTGCGGAAGCGTGGGCCACGATCTACGGGTCCTACCCGCAGATCCAGGTGGGGCTGATCGCCAACGATCTATCGCAGGCTCGCCAGGTGCTCGATTCGAGCGACTGGACGGTGCTCCAGGATAAGCTCTTCGACTACGTCAAGAACTTCTCATACAAGGTCGTTCCCGCACGAGGTGGATTTCAGTTCTAGGACCGAGCACGGAGCGAGAAACTCCGTGTTTTTGTTTCGGCGCCTGGACTCCAACGTCTTATCATCCCCCGGGGGACCAGACTCTGGGAATTCCAGGAATTGCACCGACTGGAATCTTTGGCTCCGTTTCCCCGAATGAACCGTCTCTCTTCCAAGCTCCTCACCTGGTACCACGTCAATAAGCGGACCCTCCCCTGGCGCGGCCATCCGGATGCGTATGCCGTGTGGGTCTCCGAGATCATGCTCCAACAGACGCGCGTCGAGGCGGTCATCCCGTACTTCGAGCGCTGGATGCAACTGTTCCCGGATGTCCGTTCGCTGGCAGATGCCTCCGAACACGATGTTCTCAACGCCTGGGAAGGACTGGGCTACTACACCCGGGCGCGCAATTTGCACCGAGCCGCAAAGATCGTTGTGGAGCATCACGGCGGCGAGATGCCGCGTGATCTGGACGAGCTGCGCAAGCTGCCGGGCATCGGGCGCTACACCCTTGGCGCGATCGCTTCGATCGCGTTCGGCATGGACGTTTCCGCCCTGGATGGAAATATCAAGCGGGTGTATGCGCGCATCTTCGATGTGAGCGAGCCTGTCGATTCCGTGGCAGGAGAAAAAATCCTCTGGCAGCTGGCGGATGAGAATCTGCCACGAGGGCACGCCGGCGATTACAACCAGGCGTTGATGGACCTGGGCGCGACCCTCTGTGTGCCAAAGAATCCGCGCTGCCTCATCTGCCCGGTGCTGGCGCTGTGCAGAGCGCGCCAGAATGGCACACAGGATGCGAGGCCGGTCAAAAGCCCTAAAAAGGATATCCCGCATTATGTCCATGCGGCGGCGGTGGTGATTCAGCGGGGCAGGGTGTTGCTCGCACAGCGTCCGTCAGAGGGACTGCTCGGGGGCATGTGGGAATTTCCGAACGGGCGCGTGGACGGCGACCCGGCAAAGGGGGTCGCCAGGGCATTGCGAGAGGGGTATGGGTTGAGGGTGAAGAATCGCGCTGAGCGGAAAGGCAGCGCTCTTCTGCCTTGTAGACGAAGCGCGCAATTAGGCACGGTCCATCACGGATACTCGCATTTCAGCGTCGAAGTGCATGTCTTTTGCTGTGAGCTGACCTCTCCTGCTACCGGAACGAATCTGAAGTGGGTTCCGTTAAGAAAGCTGGACGATTATCCCATGGGAAAAATCGATCGCCAGATCGCCAGAATGATCGCCACCTGAAACACCGCTTCCGAAGCGCTAAAAAGAGCCCGGTGCGTTATGCGGTAGAATTGAAAAAATCTGGCGACCGGACAGTCTGTTCCTAAAGTATCCGTTGGTCGAGTAGGCGGCGTTCTTCCGCCGTATCGAGACCAAAAATATCCTGCGAAGAGACGCCTTTCTGCGAACCTCTGGTCTCGACACCGCACCTGCGGTGTGTGCAGGTGTATGCCCCTCGACGGGCACTCGGGGCTACTCGACCAGCGAATTGGCAAAATTCTAGACTGTCCGGTGGTTAGGAAAAATCCACTGATCGGGAATGCCATGTCAACGAATAAAAGATTGATCGATCCGGCAATTATTGCAGCCATTATCGGTGTCATGGGGACACTTTGTGTAACTTTGATCTCAATATATGCGAACCGGGTTCTGCCGGGAACAACGCCTGTGCCAACGGTAGCCGGGGCTTCTCCGCAGGCGACCTGGACCGAATCGCCTCCACCCACGATTACGGATACCGCTGTACCTACGGATACAGTAGCCGCCGGTGAGCCTACCTCCACGCCCGCGCCGCCGACTCAAACGCCGGAGCCGAGCTTTACACCCGCGCCGCCTACGATTGGGTCGGACTGGGCAAATGGCTGTATCAGCGTGGCCTGGAGACCGTATCCGCAGACCGTGCAGACCACGACCAACAACGGCTGTATCACCATCACCGACCCCATCAACCTTTTCTTCGCCGGGGGCGGACGCCTGACGTTCGTGGTCAACCGCCGCTTTGACGAGCCTCAGATCTATGGCTTATTTGCGCCTCTTCCCGCCAGTGGTACGGTGAGCGTCAGCTCTTTTGTGCGAACCCTGGATGAGGGCGAGATCTGGGTAGGTATTTTCGCCGAGCCAGATGTGAACTCCCAGGGCACGCTGATCGCCATCCCTGCCGGTGGTGACCGGGGTAGAGACAGGCAGCTGATCCAGCGCAGTATGCCGGGACAGGAAGAGATCCGGCGCACCGATACCTTCCCGCCCGACCCGCCTTATTACACGGTAGCCTTTGGATTCAACAACGAAGGAGTGACGATCCAAAAGCTGCTCAACACCGAGTTCGATGCCGCGCCTCTCGATGCCCCCCAGAAGTGGTTCTTTGTCGGTTACCAGGCGCCGTCCGGCGGCAACCGCGTGAATATCGATGCTGAATTCTTGAATCTGGTGCTGCAGGGGCAGTAGATCACGTTTTCTGCGCGGCGCCCATGTTAAGAAGTGTCCGGCTGCCCCCTTTGGGGCTGCTTCGCGAATAAGCCGGACCTACGTGATAAAGCGAAGCCCGACCAGTTTTGGTCGGGCTATCTATTTATTTATTACTACGGCTTGGCAAGCCTGTAATTTATATCTATGCTTTACTCAAGGTGACCAGCACCATCGGGCGGCGCTTGGTCTCCTCGTAGAGGTACGATTTGACCGTGTTGACGATATCCTTCTCATTGTCCCAGCCGCCGCCGTTGACCGCTTGCATGATCCGTTTGCGGACCTCGGGGATCATCTCCTCGGCATCCTCCGGCGAGACGAAGCCGCGGGTAATGATTTCGGGATCGTGCAACAGGCGCCCGTCCAGCTTGTCCACGCTGATATCGATCAGGAAGATGCCGTTACGGGCAAGTTTGCCCCGCTCGCGCATAATGTCGTAATCCACATCGCCGATGGACTGCCCGTCGACGAACACATAGCCTCCCGGAATACGGTCGCCCAGCCGGATGCGCCCACCGGAGAGCTCCACGGTCTGGCCGTTCTCGACAACGATCACGTTCTCTTCCGGGATGCCCAGCTCGACAGCCAGCATGCCATGTCGCTTCAGCTGGCGCAGCTCGCCATGGATCGGCATAAAGTGCGTCGGCTTGACCATGTTGATCAGGAGCTTTTGCTCCTCCTGGCTGGCGTGCCCGGAGACATGCACCGGCGCGAGCGCATCGTAGATCACGTTAGCGCCGCGCCGCAGCAGGCGGTTGATGGTCTTGCTGATGGTCTCTTCGTTGCCCGGGATGGGATGGGAAGACAGCACGACGGTGTCATCAGGCTTCAGGTCGAACTGGCGGTTGGTCCCCGCAGACAGGCGTCCCACAATCGAAGAGGGCTCGCCCTGAGAGCCGGTGCACATCAGCACGACCTTGTGATTCTGCATCTGCAGCGCCTGTTCGAGCGGCACAAGGACATCGTCCCGGATATTGAGGTAGCCCAGCTTGCGGGCGATCTTGACGTTGTCGACCATGCTCGAGCCAGCCAGCGCCATCTTGCGCCCGTGCTTGGCGGCTGCATCGGCCACCTGCTGGATGCGGGAGATCAGGGAGGCGAATGTCGCCACAATGACGCGTCCGGGGGCATCCGTAAAGACCTTATCCAGTGCGGGCCCAATCACCATCTCGGAGGGGGTCCAGCCCGGCCGCTCGGCGTTCGTCGAATCGGACAGGAGCAGGTCCACACCGCGCTTCGAGAACTCCGCCAGCTTGGCGTAGTCCGTGGGCCAGCCATCCACCGGCGTGTGATCGAACTTGAAATCGCTCATGTGAACGACC
Organism: Anaerolineales bacterium; assembly: GCA_036833655.1. GTDB lineage: Bacteria > Chloroflexota > Anaerolineae > Anaerolineales > Villigracilaceae > Defluviilinea. Next base: position 4,796 of record DAITPI010000185.1, read on the forward strand.
AGCCCGGCGGGCGTGGTAATACCCAGTCCCACCGCGTCGGGGATGGAGTGGCAGATGTGGAAGAATTCCACCTTGAAAGGACCGATCTCCACCGATCCGCCCGCTTCGACTGTATTGAGCTGAGCTTTGCTGGTGGCGTTGTTGCGCGCCAGCTTGACCTCGATCAAGCCACGCGTCAGGCGCGTAGCATAGACCGGGGCAGCGACATCGTCCAGGAGATGGTGGATGGCGCCGATGTGGTCTTCGTGGCCGTGCGTAATGACGATTCCCACCACTTTGTCCGCTTTTTGACGCAGGTATTCATAGTCGGGAATGATGTAATCGATCCCGAGCATATCGTTCTTGGGGAACATGATGCCCGCATCCACCACCAGGATCTGGTTCTGGAATTCGTAGGCGGTCATGTTCTTGCCCACTTCCCCGAGCCCACCCAGGGGAATAATCTTCAATTTTCCGTTCTTACCCATATAAGTATGTTTATCCTCACTTGTTCGAAATATTATTTATCCGCCAATGGCGGTTAAGGTCTACATCCTGCCGCTGGAACCAGCGGTAAAAAATAAGCCCTCGCTGACTTGCTCGCGAGGGTCCAGACACAAACGTACGGTTTTTCTCAAGCAAACTGCCCACTTAACAGGCAGATAAAGTCAACTTCAACAGCCGAAAGTATAGCAGCATAGAGATGATTTGTAAAGCAGGCATCTTACGTCTTACGTGCGGCGGGTTTCACTGTGTTTCTGGGTACGCCGATCGGGGCGCCAGCGCAAGAACCGACCTACCTGCGTCTCGTTTCCCGCTTCTGACGCTCCAGCATCAGGCGAAATTCCACCTGTTTTTGCTGGATTTGCTGACCAATTTCCTGCTTTTTCTTCTCGTCCAGGAGCGCGGCCCGCACCTGTTTCAGCTCGGCGATCTCCTTGAGCAGCTCCACTTCGCGCGGGGTCATCCCCGCATTCTTCAGCACGGATTGCGCCAGACGGATCTCTTCGGGCATTTCGAAGTACTCGGTCAGGTCAATCGGCTTGCCCTTGCCGGGCAGGTTATCGAACTCGCCGCGTTCCATCGCTTCCTGGATAATCGCTTCCACGATCCGGTCAAACATAGCTCCTCTTCCTCGGCTCTCGCGCGCTCATCTATCACCGCCACAGATAGGAATTTGACTGCACAGCATCCCATAATTGTACACAAAATCCCCGCTTCGCCCGGTGATACAATCCTCCGTGGGAGACACATCGTTATGGATCCATCACGCTTACGCGCTCGCTATCGCTACATCATGGGGTTCTTCACGCGCCTAACCGCCAGCTTCATCTTCTGGGAGATCCTCCTGCCGCGCCTCGGCTTGCGCGGGCTCACCCGGCGGACGCGTTCCCGGCGCTTGCAGCAAATGGCAGCCCGGTTCCGGCTCATGGCGATCCGCATGGGTGGGGTCATGATCAAGGTGGGACAGTTCCTCTCCGCCCGCCTGGACGTCCTGCCGGAAGAGATCACGGATGAGCTTGCCGGCTTGCAGGACGAAGTGCCTCCGGAGGACTTTGCTGCCATTCGCCAGCTCGCCGAAGCAGAGCTGGGCGCCCCGCTGGAGGAGCGGTTCGAGCGCTTCGATGCCGAGCCCCTGGCAGCCGCCTCCCTGGGACAGGTCCATCGCGCCCGCCTGCGTGGCGATGCCCCTGAAGCCGAGGGATTCCGGGAGGTCGTCGTCAAGATCCAGCGCCCGTTCATCGAGCAGCTGATCGATGTGGACTTCGCCGCCCTGCACCGCGTCGCCGGATGGCTGATGCACTACGAGCCGATCCGCAAGCGTGTTGACGTGCGGGCGCTGGCGGCGGAGCTGGAGACAACCGTGCACCAGGAGATCGATTATCTGGCGGAGGGGCGCAATGCGGAGATCTTCAGCGAGAATTTTGCCGAGCGCCGGCATATCCACGTTCCGCGTGTGGTCTGGAGCCGGACCACCCGGCGCGCGCTCACCCTGGAAAACGTCTACGCCATCAAGATCACCGATTACGATGCGATCACGGCTGCCGGGATCGACCGCGCCGAGGTGGCGCGGGTCCTGTTCAGCACGTATCTCAAGCAGATCTTCGAGGATGGTTTCTTTCACGCGGACCCGCATCCCGGTAACCTGTTTGTCACGCCGCGCCCCGCTGCCCGGGACGGGGAAGCCGACTGGCAGCTGACCTTTGTGGATTTTGGCATGGTCGGCTCGGTGCCAGACAGGTTGAGCGAGGGCTTGCGCGAGATGCTGATCGGAGTGGGGACGCGTAACGCTGCCCGGGTCGTTCAATCCTATCAGACGCTGGGTGTGCTCCTCCCGAGCGCGGATCTGAAACTCATCGAGCAGGCAGGGGAGCAGGTGTTCGATCGCTTCTGGGGCATGTCGATGGGCGAGCTGCGCAACGTGGATCACCGCCAGATGCACCAGTTCGCCATGCAGTTCCGGGACCTGATGTATGAGATGCCGTTCCAGCTTCCACACAATCTCCTGCTGCTGGGGCGCACGGTGGCTATCCTCTCGGGGATGTGCACGGGCCTGGACCCGAACTTCAACGTCTGGACGCAGCTCGCGCCCTATGCACAAAAACTGGTGCGTGAGGCGGGCGCCTCCAACTGGCAGGTCTGGCTGGATGAGATCGGTGAGCTGGTCAAACAGCTGATCGCGCTGCCCACGCAGACCAGCCGGGTGCTGACACGGATGGAGCGCGGCGAACTGGTTGTCAATACGCCACAGGCAAATCGCCAGATCTATCATCTGGAAGGCGCGGTCAATCGCCTCACGGGCAGCGTGGTCTTCGCCGCGTTCGTGATCGGGGGCGTGCTGCTCTATCGCGGCGGAGACTGGAAGCTCGGTTATATCTTCTGGGGCTTATCGGGGCTGACGTTCGTCTGGATGGCGTTTCTCTCGCGTGGTCATTCCCCGTGGCGATGAGTGAAAAGCACACTGCCCTGCAAACGCAGGGCAGTGTTTTCTACATCTCATCTTTCTTGTCCATTCGTTCCAGCGTGTGATCGATCATGCTGCGCCAGGCGAGCAGCATTTCCTTGCGGGCCTTCTTGCGGTGTTCCCAGAATCCCGGTGGCAGAAAGGTCTTTATGCTTTCACGCAGCTCCTGGCGGGCAGCGCGGGCATGTTGACGAGCCTCTTCAGGGATCTCATCCCTGAAATGGTGATGGCGGTTCGTATTCTCATCCATTCGCACCTCTCTTTCGCAATCCGATTATAAACCTTTTGCAAAAGCGCTGCGAAGACTGGCGAGAGCCATGAGCGTTCTCTCCTTAAATGTTACACAGAAAACATGCTGCCCCGCGGTCCGCGGGGCAGCATGCAGCTAGAAGCTGTTATGCACTTTCACAAGATATGAGCAATAGCTTTGACGAAATTTTGTAGCATCAAGATGGCGAACGCCAGAAAATGAAGGC
>DAITPI010000186.1:0-1337 GCA_036833655.1 Anaerolineales bacterium
TGCTCCCGGGCATAGATGGGCTCGAGCTGCTCTCCCGTCTGCGCCGCGAATCGGGTGTGTACGTGATCCTGCTCACCGCGCGCACCGAGGAGACCGACAAGATCGTGGGACTTTCGGTGGGGGCAGACGATTACGTGACCAAACCCTTTAGCCCGCGCGAGCTGACGGCGCGCGTCAAAGCAGCCCTCCGGCGTATTCAGGCGGGAGCTGGCGCGGGGTCCGGGACGAGCGTCTACTCGTTCCAGCACCTGCGCCTGGACGCGGGCGCCCGCACCGTCAGCGTGGACGAGCAGGTGGTGGAGCTGACCGCCATCGAGTTCGACCTCCTCAAGGCGCTAGTCGAGCACCGCGGGCGGGTGCTCTCGCGCGAGCAGTTGCTTGAAAAGGTCTGGGGTGGGGAATATTTCGGCGAGCAGCGCGTAGTGGACGTGCATCTGGGACACGTCCGGCAGAAGCTCGGCCGCGAGGATCTGATCGTCACCGTGCGGGGTGTTGGGTACCGGTTCGAAGATGAACCGCTTTGAGTGAGGTAGCATGATGGATTATTTGCGACGCCATCTGGGGGCGAAACTACTAGTTTCCTATCTGGCAATTATTCTCGTCGGTGTGGTTGTGTTGTTCATTGCCAGCCAGGTCCTGCTGCCGGCTGCCTTTGACCGGCACATGGCCGGGATGGGCATGAACGGCATGATGGGACAGGGTCCGGGCGGACGGAATGGCATGCCACAACTCTACAACGACTTTCGGGCGAGTTTCAACGAGGCGTTGCTGTATGCGGCCCTGGGAGCCACGGTCGTGGCTGTCCTGCTCAGCCTGTACTTGAGCCAGAGCGTCGTCGCACCCGTACAGGCGATGTCGCAGGCAACGCAGCGCATTGCCGATGGTCGTTATGACGAGCGTGTCCGGGTGCAGGGCGCCGACGAGCTTGCCCAGCTGGCTGCTCGTTTCAACCAGATGGCAGAGAAGCTAAATGAGGTAGAAGCCATGCGCCGGCAGCTCATCGGCGACGTCAGCCACGAGCTCCGCACGCCGCTGACCGCCATCAAGGGCTCTATGGAGGGCTTAATGGACGGCGTGCTGCCCGCCACCGAGGAAACCTTCCAGCGGATCCATGCCGAGGCAGACCGGCTGAACCGACTGGTGGACGACCTGCAGGAGCTGAGCCGCGTCGAAGCGCGCGCCTATCGGCTGGATTTCCGCCCCGTGGATGTTGCCTCGATCGTCCACACCGTGACGAAACGACTTGGTTCCCAGGCGGAAGCGAAACACATCTCTCTGGACCTCGAGCTGGCTCCCGATCTACCGCCTGTGCTGGCAGACGAGGATCGCGCCGTGCA
>DAITPI010000186.1:1437-3205 GCA_036833655.1 Anaerolineales bacterium
CGCTCGCGCATCCCCAGCAGGCCAAAATGCCCGCTCGAGGCAAAATCAGTTGGGCTGTTCGGTACCGGGAATCCGACGCCATCATCCTTCACAACCAGGCGGATCTCATCCGGATCAAAGTATATAGTCAGGGACGCATGTGTCGCCTGCGCGTGGCGCAGGACATTGCTCAAGGCTTCCTGTGCAATCCGGTAGAGGGCCAGCTCTATCTCACCGGGCAAACGCTCCTCTTCGCCGGATTTTTGAAAAGCGACTTCCAGAGAATTCGTTTCGCTCGTCTCCCGTGCCAGCATCTCCAGAGCGGTAACCAACCCGAGGTCTTCCAGGTAAATGGGGCGCAAGGCGCGCGTCATGCGCCGAACATCCGCGACCGTCCGCTCGGCCAGATTTTCCAGCTCGTTCAACGCCTGTAGCACCGTGCGATCCTTGACTGACGCCTGAGCGATCTGGACCCGTTGTTTCAAAGCAATGACTGCCTGAATCGTATCATCGTGGAGCTCGCGTGCGAGCCGCAGTCGCTCCTCCTCCTGTGCCGCTGTGATGGCGCCGATGTAATCATGCAGACCCTCCTGGGCAGCCCGCACCTTGCGCGACATCTCGGTTAATTCTGCCTGAAGATGCTGCACCTCCGAGATCCCGCCGACCGGTTCTCGGATCGCCTCGAAGTCACCCCACGCCAGAGCCGCCGCCTTGGTCTCCAGTTTCTGCAGAGGCTGTACGATCCGTGTTGCCACGAACCACAATGCTACCAGCGCCAGGATAAACGCAGGCACAAGCACCAGGGGCGCCAGCTGGGTCAATTCGAGGGAGGGGGAGATCACCATTTCCCATTGTTCTTCGGTGACCAATGCCCAGCCCGTCAGGGGAATGGGACTGTACGCCACCACGTGCTCTACTTCGTCTGTTTTTACATAAAGTGTGCCGCTTTCCCCGCGCAGCGCCTCGGCGACTCCGGGATGATTTGCCGGCAGTTCCTGAGGTGTGTGACTCATACCTGAAAATAACACCTGCCCATTTGCATCCAGGAGATAGATCGTTAAGTGCTCGCTCGCCGGAAAGGAAGCGGACAACGTATCACGAGCGAGGGATTCGGGCGAAAAGGCGCCAGCCACAAGGATCCGCGCTGACGGCAAATACTGTGAGACGATCACAAACAGTCGCTTGGAGCTCGGATTGAGAACCGGTGCAGAAAAAAAAGGCTTTGGATCCGAAATGCCAGCGAGAGCAATCTTCTGCGGGGTGAGGGAACTCCAGAATTCAGGTGAGCCGTTGCTCGCGATCAGCCGGCCATCCGAATCGAGGTAAGCCAGGCCTCCATCAAAGTCGGCAGCAAGATCCTCCGTTGCGGAAATTTTCGAGGGGTCGCCAGAAAGCTCCGCCAGCGCCAGCAGACTGGTAATACTGGCAGCGCGATGGTGCAATTCGGAGACAAGCGCGGCGGCAGCCGATCGGACAGCGCGCTCATCGCGTTCGCCCACGAGGGCACGCATATCCTGCTGGTGGAGAGCGATGCTCCCAAAGGCGATCAGCAGCAGCAGCAACGTGAGGGGCAGAACGGTGATGGCAAGCAGTTGCAGACTAAGGCCGCGCAGAATGAGCTGCCGGGGTTGTTTCATTCTTCGGTGATCTGACCCGTCGTTTGTGAAATCCAGCCCAGGGAGACCGCCCGCATGACCGCCTCGGTCCGGCTTGTGGCTTGTAGTTTGGCAAAGATATGAGCGAGGTGACCCTGCACGGTACGGTCACTGATGTTCAGCTGCAACCCGAT
>DAITPI010000186.1:3305-8207 GCA_036833655.1 Anaerolineales bacterium
CCCACCTCTGGCATAGTCGAACGGAGCCAGCGCGTGACCTCGATACCACTTGCTTTGGGCATCTGGATATCCAGGACGGCTACATCCGGTCTATGCTGCTGGATCAACGATTTGGCTTCTTCACCGTCCCCCGCCTCCGCCAGTACCTGGATATCCTTTTCACTCTCCAGTAGTTGTCGAATCCCGGCGCGTACAATATGGTGATCATCTGCCAGGACAATTCTGATTTTTGCCTTACTCTTCGCCAAACGATGCCTCCAAGTGCGGAAATGCAAACCACACAATTCCAAGTCCAGCAAGAACGCCTGTGATGACCCGAGCAATCGAATTGAATGAACCAAGAGCGTCACCTGCGTAGAACGCGGCAGGCAGTGAATTGTCTGTCAATGTAGCAAGCCACTGGTTCGTGTCACGGAATCCCTGTCCGATACCGGCAAAATCGCTGATCGCGTGGGTGCTACCATCTATTATAAGGGGGAGTAGAAGTAGAGCAAATGCCAGCCAATGTAATGGTCGCACGCTGCGGCGGAATGGGGACCAGAGAGCCGCGAATAACCAGACACTCGTGTAAAATGAAATCATGCGGTCGGACCAGGCGATTTTCCAGCCCAGCGTTGTGTTTCCGATAAACCCGCGTAAGACCAGCGGATTGGCTGTAGGCTGCCAGACCGCCTGGATTTCGGCGAGCGAGTATGTAGGTTCCCGGCCGAACAGGAAGAATGAGCGTTCTGGCAACTGGTGACAGAAGAAAGAATAAAGAAAGTAGATGGCTTTGCCTGCTGGCGTCCAACCGAGGTGCATAAAGATCGGCGCCAGAAACGGGATAAATACCCAAAGTCCATAGACGATCAGAAAGAGTTGCAGCCATTGGCCAGCGAACCGCTCACCAACGGAAGGCTTTGACACGGACGGGGAAATAACGAGGGCCGAAGGCATTTGGGAACAGGAGGCGGGTGGAAAGATCAGGATTGAAGCGCCTGCTCAATAGCGGCTGAGATGATGGGATCAACGCCTGGGAGTGCATCTTCAGACATGGATAACCAGCTCTGTCCATCATTCCCATACACGACAAGGCTAAAAGGCTCATGCAGACAGCCATAGACGAGCAACACCACGATCTGGCAGTCGCAGTCGTTCCAGCCGTGATGTGGGCATAGGAGGCCGGTTCGCGCCTGACGGGCCGTGTTCAGAGCAAATGTCTGCCGGGTTCGCAGGCCAGCCTGTGAAAGCTGATCTTCGATCTGTTTGATGAATTGGTCGCAGCGACAACGACAGCCGTACGTGCGGGAGAGTGTGTACATGAGCGCCTGGGATGTCATCATTATATGAAGTCATTGCTATAACATGAAGCCCTGCGTAGCGCATGGCTCAACAGGCGATATTGCCTACTCCAGTTTCAGGGGGAGAATTGGACCGCTTACTTTGCAAAAAACAGGGACCTACTGCTTGTAGGTCCCTGCTGCATTCCAGGGGAGAGATTCACGCTGATGAGGCGTGGAATGGCGGTCTCTGCTCCCTCAAGAATGAGACCTGCTCGGTCGGGTATTTTGCTCGTGGAATGGGCTGTGCTTCAAATAGAAGTAGCTCGCATAATTCTTTGCCCTGTTTGGCTTCCGCTTGGAGGCTGCCAGGGCTGCCCAGATCAAAGTCGTTGCCAGCCCGGCAACAATCAAATATGCGCTTATACAAATCTCAGCAACAGTCATGTCAGCTCCTTTTCGATACATCTATTACCTGTGCTAACAGGGATGACAAATAGTTCTAGTGTATGTGCCGGGCTTGTCTGCTCATCATACACTCGATGATCAAAATTGGACATAATGACTCCGCATAGACAATGAACAGTTTTGAAAGGTGGAACGGTGGGAATGCCGTAGCAGGGAGATCATTGGGCGTTCATGAGCAAAAAGAGATGATTTGCAAGATTCAGTACAAATGTCTAGATCCAGTGTGTTCCATGCCTATGGAAACGGAAGTCCCTTTACTTTAGAATTTCTTGCTTGGCGGGTGCTCCTCATTCGTTTAAGGAGTAATAGCACGATCTGCCTCGGGCAAAGTACAGGATTTTCCCGCCAAACCGCCTGTGCCCCTGAAAAAGCATTCCGATCACGGATTCGTGCGTCAAGTTCCTGTCCGGCTTACTGCCCTTTCATGTATAGATAATTTTGATTCCTGGCGATCAGGAGCTCCTAGCCGCTTAGGGAGTGACCTTCTAATCGGCAAATCCGTGTGTCTCATGGAGCGGGCCCGGGAGGGAAGAGACGTATAAGTGACATTCAATACTATAGCAACACCTCGATTTATTCCGGTATTACTTATGTAACCTTTTGTGCAGATATTCGTCATGGTCTCATATTCGCCAAAGAACCATCGGCGGAGTTCCCCGTAATTGCTTCATCATCGCCAGAACAAATATCGTTTTGGGGTTTCTACAATCGAGAAATTAGGCAACTTTGACCGGCATTGTCATGTCGTGATGGCGGAGCGCGCTACCGTCAAGAAGAGACCAAACCTGGGTCCCCTCTATCATCAGCTGTAGAAAACACACCAGCCTGCATGAATTGCTGGTGTCTATTTTTTTTCATATGCGCAACATCGTGCTGGCGTCCCTGTTCAGCACAGGCTACCAAACACGACAAAGTACTTTTTGTTGATATCCGGAGTAGAGGATGCATAGATTACGTAATTCAATTTTAGGCTTGCTTATCCATCTCACAATTCTTTTCAATATCGAACGCTTTGATTTCGATGGAACAAATGTCATCAACCTTGAGACAGCGCTCTATGCCCTGACCGTTATAGCCATCATTATGATCCTGTCCATCAAGTGGTTCCGGTCATTATCCCAACCGGTCCTGCTCGCTCTCTGGTCTGCCGCCTATGTCGCGCTGAAGCTGATCCTGATCGGACGGCGCCCTTTGCTGGGCGACATGTATACGTATCTTTCGTTCACGGAGCTGGGGCTGCTTCTGATCGGGGTCCTACTTGCCCAGAGAATCGCCCTCAATATCGAAGAGTTCGAACAGGCGCTTAAGAACTTCGCTTTTGCAAATATCTCCAAGGTCCGGCGGGTAAACGAAGCGCAGGATGAGATCCAGGCCGAAATCTACCGCAGCCGCCGCTTCCAGCGGCCGCTCTCGCTGGTCGTTTTGGAACAGGATGCCAACAAAGTCCAGGCGAACATCAATAAGATTGTCCAGGACGCACAACGTTCTCTGATGGAACACTATATTTCGGTCATGATGGCGAGGGAATTGTCGGCACAGCTGCGGCAAACGGATATCCTGCTTGAGCATGACAAGAAGGGCAGATTGATCATCGTCAGCCCGGATACCGACCGCACCGGCATCGAGGCGTTCATCAGCCGGCTGAAGTCGTTGAGCCGCACCGGTTTGTTCTCCGTCAACTTTGGAGCAGCGACCTTCCCAATTCATGCCCTGACCTTTGATCAGCTGCTGGAACACGCGGAAGGCAATCTGCAGCAGCAACAAGCGGAAAACCGTGTGAGCATAGAAGCAGCGATCGATTCCACGAAAGAAGTGAAGGTCGGCTAGATAGCCTGTTGAACAGTTATTTTTCACCGTCATTCATTGGAGGTTAGTCATGGCAAATATTACTGATGTACGTGATCCGTCTATTTATTCTTTGCCCGCCAGCTCAGAATATGCATGGATAGAAAAGATCGATCCAAATGCAGTCATACTAAGAGGGCGGACTTATCTCGTTGCCAAGCGGGTCATGGACCTGACCCTGATCTTGCTGGCGCTGCCCATTCTCTTGCCGGTGTTCGTGGCAATCGCCCTCCTGATTAAGATCGAGTCCCCGGAGGGACCGATCATCTTCTCCCAGAGCCGCACGGGCAAGGATGGCAAACGCTTCAAGATGTACAAATTCCGCTCAATGGTTCCGAATGCGGAAGAATTGAAGAAAGAGCTGGCTCACCTGAACGAGCTGAAATGGCCCGATTTCAAGATTACAAACGATCCCCGCGTCACTCGCATCGGCAACCTCCTGCGCAGGACCAGCCTCGATGAGCTTCCACAATTGCTGAATGTGATCACGGGAGATATGAGCCTGGTGGGACCGCGCCCCACTTCGTTCGCGCCCGATACCTACGATCTGTGGCAGACGGTGCGCCTCGAAGTTGTCCCTGGCCTGACCGGTTTGTGGCAGATCATCGGACGTGGCGAGACTGAGTTTTATGAACGGCTACGATTGGATATTGTGTATATTAAGCATCGTTGCCTTTGGTTGGATATCGAAATCCTGTTTCGTACTGTTTTGGCTGTCATTGCCCAACGGGGGGCTCACTAAGGAGTCGAATCAACCTGAGCACAGGTTGTGTTCTTTACAGCCAATGGTTTACTCAATTAATCGGAGGTAGTTGGAATGGATCAAGCAAAGTTTCTAAATATCGTTCGTCGTTATGCATGGTTGTTAGTCCTGGCTGCGCTGGTTGCCAGCCTGACAACGTTATTCGTGCTCAACGACCAACCGACGGTCTTTGAAGCAAAGACCCGTATACTTGTCGGGCCTACAGTGGATAGCCCTAGCCCCGACCTGAACGCCCTGCGGATCGGTGGGCAGCTCATGACAACCTACGCGGATCTGGTGACCACTCGCCCGTTCCTCGAGTCGATGAACAATAAACTCGGCCAGAAGATGAACCTGGAACAGCTCGGCGGGATGCTGGAGACCAAGCAGAATACCGAAGCCCGTATCCTGACAATCCTGGTTCGGCATGAGGACCCCAAGCAGGCGGTTGCGATTGCGAATGCGGCGGCAAACTCGCTGCTTGAGATGAGTCCATCCCAGGACAATACGACCTCCTTGCTTCGCACACAGATGAGCGCCCAGGCCCACCAGCTGGAGCAGATCATCACCAATGCGGAAGCCTCCATC
>DAITPI010000187.1:0-8188 GCA_036833655.1 Anaerolineales bacterium
AGCCAAGCCCCGCCTCGTAGGGCGTGTAATCGGGGCTGATCTCGGCGCTCCAGTAACGATAGCCCTTTTCGAGGCGCAGGGACTCAATTGCTTTATATCCGCCGGCGACCATACCTTCGGGGGCGCCAGCTTCCCAGAGCGTATCCCACAGGCGCAGTCCATACTCCATGGGACAGTAGAACTCCCAGCCAAGCTCGCCCACGTAGGTTACGCGTGAGGCGATGACGGGGATGTCGCCGACCGAGATGTGTTGCGCCGTCATGTACGGAAAAGCGATATTCGATACGTCGTCATTCGTCGCTTTTTCGAGAATGGTCCGCGCCTTGGGTCCCCACAGGCCGATACAGGCGTAGGAAGAGCCGACGTCCTCGAGGCTGACGGAGCCGTCCTCGGGCATATTGAGCGACAGCCACGACATATCGTGCTGGCCGAACGCTGTCCCGGTGATGATGAGAAAACGCATATCTGCGAGGCGTGTGACCGTGAAGTCGCATTCGATGCCGCCGCGCGGGTTGAGGCACTGGGTGTAGGTCACCGTGCCGACGGGCTTGTCGATGTCCCCGGCGCAGACGCGGTTAAGGAATGCCAATGCCCCAGGTCCGCGCACTTCGATCTTGTTGAACGAGGTCTCGTCGAACAGCCCTGCCGCCGCACGGGTTTGCAGATGCTCGTAGCCGATGGCGCGCGACCAGTTGTGATGCGCCCAGCCCTTTGGTTCATGCCCATGAGTCGCTTTCTCTTCATAAGGCTGGAACCAGTTCGGTCGCTCCCAGCCGAATTTTTCGCCAAAGGAGCAGCCGAGGTCGCGCAGGCGGTAATAAGTGGGGGAGAGCCGCAGGTTGCGGCGCGAGAGGCGCTCCTCGCCGGGGTAATGGATATCGTAGTACTGCGTGTAGGTCTCGATCGTGCGTGCTGCCGCGTAGCCGAGGCTGTTGTAGTTGGAGCCGAAGCGCCGCACGTCCAGCCGCCACATGTCCCACTCGGTGTGCCCGTCGATGATCCACTCCGCCATAACCTTGCCGATGCCGCCTGCGCCTGCCAGTCCGTGCGCGCAGAACGCACACGCGACCCAGAATCCCTTGACCGATGTCGGACCGAGCAGATATTCGCCGTCGGGCGTGAAGCCTTCGGGACCATTGAGCAGCTTTTTGACCTCCACGCTTTCCATGACTGGCACCCGCTTGATGGCATTCTCCATCAGCGGCGTGAAGCGTTCCCAGTCCTCAGGCAGCAGCTGGAATTTGAAGTCGCGCGGGATGCCGTTCAAGCCGAACGGGGCGGGCTGGCGCTCGTAGCCGCCCATCACAAATCCGCCCACCTCTTCGCGCCAGTAGACCAGCAGGTCCGGGTCGCGCAGGGTCGGGGTATTGTGGCCCACGCCTTCGATGGGCAGAGTCATCAAATAGAGATGCGCCATCGGGGTGACCGGCAGGTTCAAGCCGACCAGCTTGCCGACCTCACGCCCCCACAAGCCCGAGGCGTTCACCACGACCTCGGTCTGGATCGTGCCCTGGTCGGTGACCACCTCGTGGACGCGACCGTTCTTCAGGTTGATCTTCTCGACGTTCGTGTTCGTGAAGATGCGCGCCCCGCGGCTCTTTGCGCCAGTTGCCAGCGCGTTGGTGAGACCGGTCGGGTCGATGACCCCGTCGCTGGGCGTGAACGCCGCGCCGACGACGCCCTCGAGAGACATCAGTGGAAAGCGTTCCTGCGCCTCCCGGGGCGAGATCAATTCCATCTCCACGCCGAACGAGCGCGCCATGCCAACCAGGCGCTTGATCTCCTCCATGCGCTCCGCAGAGGACGCCAGGCGGATACCGCCCACTTCACGCCAGGAGGTATCCTGTCCGGTCTCGACTTTCAGGCGTCCGTAGAGCTCCGTGCTGTAGTGCATGAGCCGCGTCAGGTTGGCATCCGAGCGCATCTGTCCGACGAGTCCCGCCGAATGCCAGGTGGAGCCGCTGGTCAATTCATGCCGTTCCAGAACGATGACATCTTTCCAGCCCATCAATGTGAGATGGTAGGCGATGCTGCATCCGCCCACACCACCCCCGATAATGACAACCTGCGCCTGCTTTGGTAGTTCAGCCATGATGTGTTTCGTCTCCTCTATAGTAGGTCCGGCTTTGAGCCGGACAGTGATCAAGAGATTGTCACGCTACAAGCGTGACCTACTTTATCTAGTAGTGTGAGAGTGCTCCGAAAAAGCGTGACCTACCACTCTTCAGCCGCGGACCTCCTCCAGCCATTGAGCCCAATTCGGATTCTGAATATTACGTGTCAAGCGGTCGAAGTGTTTATCCGCGTACGCACGGAAGTCGAAGTCCAGATCGGATATGCCGATCTGGACCTGGCCCCACATCGCCTCGCGGAAGTCGGACATGATCTTCATGATGTTGAGGTGTGCCCAATTTCGAGGGGTCACTTCGCCAAAGTAGCAGTCCAGGAGCAGGCGGTCTTCATCGGTGGAGAGCTCCTGGTTGTTGGAGAAGTTCGCCAGGTCGAAGAAGATGTCTCCCATCCCGGCGTATTCCCAGTCGAGGATGTAGAGCCGGTCGGCCAGAAGGAAGTTGGCGTTGAGCAGATCGTTATGGCAAGGGCAAGGGGTGAGGGGGTGAACGTTGAGAGCGGTCTCGGCGTCATTCATCTGAGCAAAGAGCCAGTCGGAGTTCTCGGGGAAGGCAACGTCGTAGCGTCTCGCAATCTCCGTGTAGTCACGCACGACTTGAAAAGAGTTGAACACGCCCGGGATGTGTGGCATGGCATGAAGCTTGTGCAATGCATTCACCACGTGCTGGATATTTTCTGGCTGGCGCAACTCTTCAAGTGGAACGGGACGTCCGTTGATGAAGCGCGTGATGAGATAGCCTTCCGGGCGGATAAAGTAGACCACTTCGGGCGCGATCCCGAGCTCGCCTGCCACCCGCGCAGCGTGATACTCATGTTCACGGTCGATGCCAAGCAGACCGGTGTTCTCGCCTGCTAACCGCAGATGAAAGGATTCGTCTCCCACATCCACCCGGTAGTTGCGGTTGGTGATCCCGCCTTCGAGGGGGCCAACTCTAATATTACTGGCGTCCCGCCATATCGGTACTCGCGCGATGGCTTCTTCCACAGTCGGTGTCATATTCTGTTGCCTCTGGCTAATTGAAGAGAATATCTATCATATTTTCTCACATTCTTATATAATCTGCCGAGAGTTTTCAGCGAGGTCCGGTGGTTGAGTCTTCTTCCCGCGCCGAGGGAAGCGTTGCGGGTGGACAAGCGCCGCTTACTCAAACAATGGTGGTAGAAGGTGCATAATAGATGAGAGATCAGGCCGAAATCGTTGTCATTGGCGGGGGCATTTACGGAGCAAACATCGCCTATCATCTGGCGAAAATGGGGAAGACAGATGTCATCCTACTGGAGAAAGGCGAGATCGCCAGCGGCGAGTCGTCGCACGCGGCGGGCGTCGTCACCCAGTTCGCCACGTCCAAAGCCATGATGGAATTCCGCAAGTACAGTATCGAGCTCTACAGCAGCCTGGGCCTGTTCAACCATGTTGGCAGCCTGCGGGTCGCCTCCAGCCCGGAGCAGCTCAAGGAGCTGGAGCGCAGCGTCAGCCGCGCCAAAGGCATCGGCATGGATGCTGAGGTCATTTCCCCGGATGAAGCGGTCAAGATCATGCCGCAGATCACGAAGAAGGATTTATTCGGCGCGATGTACCTGCCGCGGGACGGGCATCTGGATCCATACACGACGACCACGTCGATGGCGCGCTTTGCGCGTGAGCTAGGCGTGACGATCTACACTCACACCCGCGTGACCGGCATCGAGCTCTCTCCGAAGGGAGAAGTGCAAAGGGTCATCACCGACAAGGGCGCGATCAGGACCTCGACCGTCGTCAACGCCGCCGGGATGTGGGGACCGCGCGTCGCGGCGATGGCGGGCTTTCAGTATCCAACCACGCCCGTGGACCACCAGCACGTTGCGCTGAAAGCCGTGGAAGGCAATGTCTTTACCCACGAGACCCCCTGCCTACGTGACCCCGATAACCTGGTCTACATGCGTGAGGAGCAGGGCGGGTTGGTTGTGGGCGGCTACGAGCCGAACCCGTATGCGCGCTGGATCGACGGTGTGCCCTGGGAACACGGCAGCAAGTCATTGCCACCGGACTACGAGCGCTTCGAGATCCTGCTGGAAGGCGCGATCCGCCGCATTCCCTTCTTGGAGCGCGCAGGGATCATCACGATCGTCTGTCATCCCGGCGCGTACACGCCCGATTGCCAACCCGTGCTTGGACCGGTCCCGGGCGCGCGCGGACTGTGGCTCGCGGCGGGTATGTCGCTCAATGGCTATGGCGGCGCGGGCGGCATGGGCAAGCTCATGGCAGAGTGGATCATCGAGGGCGAGCCGTCTAAGGATGTCTACGCTTATCGAGCTACCCGCTTCGGCAATTATTATTCCAACCCCAAGTACGCTGCTCAGCGCACGCGTGAAGGCGTAAAGTATTATTACCGGCTGAAGTTCCCGCACGACGAGAGTGAATGGGCGCGGCCGCACCGGGTCAGCCCGCTGCATCACCGCCTGCAGGAGCTGGGCGCGGTCTTTGGCGAGAAGTTCGGTTGGGAGCGGGTCAACTACTTCCAGCCGGGTCAGCAGTGGCGCCGGGCGGGCGAGGACCAGCGACAATGGGGCTGGGCGAAGCCGCCGTTCTTCGAGCGCGTCGGACAGGAACACCAGGCGACGCGCGAGCGTGTCACGCTCTATGACCTGACTTCTTTTGGGAAGATCGAGGTCAGCGGCAGGGATGCGCTCAGACTTCTGCAGCGAGTCACGGATAATGATGTGGACAAGCCGGTCGGGAGCACGGTCTATACCCAATTCCTGAACACTCGGGGCGGCATCGAAGCGGATCTGACCGTTGTCCGTAAAGCCGAGGATCTCTTCTGGGTGATCACCGGGTCGGGCTTTATCGCCAATGACCTCGCCTGGCTACAGCGCTCCGCGGAGGCTGCGGAACATGAGGTCACAATCCGGGACATCACGACCGATTGGGCTTGCCTGGCGCTGTGGGGTCCGCAAGCGCGCCTGGTTCTCGAGAAGATCACTGCCGACGATGTCTCGAATGCAGGCTTCCCGTATCTCTCGGCGCGCACGATCGATATCAATGGCGCGAAAGTCTGGGCGCAGCGCGTCAGTTATGTGGGTGAGCTGGGCTGGGAGCTCTACATCCCGAATCATCGCGCGGTGATGGTCTGGGACATGCTAATGGAGGCAGGTAAGGAGTTTGGGATCGAGGTCGGCGGATACAAGGTGCTGGATTCGCTGCGACTGGAAAAAGGCTATCGTTATTTCACCACCGACCTTACGCCAACGGATACTCCTTACGAGAGCGGACAGGGCTATTGCGTGCAGCTGGGCAAGGGCGATTTTCTCGGACGTGATGCCCTCGTCAGGCGCAAGGAAGAAGGTCTCAAGCGGAAGCTTTGTACGTTCGTCCTGGACGATGCGGAATTTACCCAGATCTATGGTGGGGAAGCTGTGTACTGCGATGGTCAAGTGATCTCGCGCGTCCGCAGCGGCGGATATGGATATACTTTGAAGAAGAATATTCTGTATGCTTACCTGCCGACCGAGCTGGCGAAGCAGGGCGCTCGCTTCGAGTTCGACCTGATCGAGGGCCGTCGCTATGGGACGGTGACTGCCGCTGTCCTGTACGACCCGAAAGGTGAGAGGCTGAGAGCATGATTTTCCTCATCCCCTGCCCTTCCCCCGAAGGGAAAAGGGAGTGCCCTCTCCCGCAGGGAGAGGGCTGAGGGAGGGTGATCCATGACCAATACCAAGAAAGTCCCTCCTGCTTATGTGGGCTTCGGCATGCTGACCCCGGTTACCATTATGGTGCTCGATCGGCTGCCGAAGCACAATACCGGCGCGCTGGTGCGCGAATTCAGCGAGTTCGTGTTCGATGACGCCGCGATCATTGCCTGTGTCTTGCGCCAGTGGGGGGTGCCCACCGGGATGATCGGTACCGCTGTAGGGGACGACCGGCGAGGCCATGCGCTGGCGGAGCAGCTGGAAGAGTGGGGTGTGCAGGGCAAGGTCCGTTTTTCCAAAGATCTCCGGACACCTATGGAGGTGAACGTCTCGGATAAGACCGGGGCGCGTACGTACTTCTGGCACCGGCCTCCCGAGCTGCTGGCGACCCTCGACACTGCGGACCTGTCGTTGCTCAGGGGTGCCCAGTTGCTGTATGCAGACTGGTACGATGGTGAGCATATCGTCCGCGCCATGGACGAGGCGAGCCAGCTCGGTGTGCCTGTGTTTCTCAATCTTGAGCACGGACATAAGGACTTGCAGCTCCTGAAAAAATATGCCAGCCGGGTCAGCATCTGCCAGGCTGTCACAGATGCTGCACAACTTGGGAAAACAAGGTCCATGCTTCAGACGGCTCGCAAGATCCTGAAAAGTGGCATCAAGACGGCATTGATCACCATGGCGAAAGCCGGTTGCCTGGTGGCGGAGGGCAACCACGCCGTCAATGTGTACGCGCCGCGGGTCAGAGCCGTTGATGGATGCGGCGCTGGGGCTACCTTTTCTGCCGGTTTCATTTATGGCTATCTGAATGGCTGGGACCTGGAAGCCTCGGCGCGTTTCGCCACCGCAGCAGCATCGCTGAAGGTCACGCGGGCAGGGCTGCAGATGTTCCCTGTAGAGGAAATCCAGACTCTGGCAGCCAGGCTGCGAGTTGAGCATCTCACCTTCAAAGATAACCAGTTCCATAAGATTACCGGGATGATTTCGGACCGGCAGCAAAAGCTCGTCTTCGAGAGCCAGAAGTTCGCCCGGATTGCGACGGCTCGCTTACTGCCGAAACGGAAACCGAAACAGAAAGTGGCGCATGAAACACGCGTGAAGCGAAAGGTAATCTAATGTCATTGCGAGCCGCTTCGTGCCGTGCGACCGAAGCGTCCGCCGAGCAATCTCCCGCCTCGCAATAACATGTAATCAAAAGGATAAAAACCATGTCATTTTCAGAACTTCTTACCCAGCAACAGGCTCAGCGTGTGCACGACGCCTCCCTGGAGATCTTGCAGGAAGTAGGTCTGCTGGTGCGCTACGGCCCGGCGCGCGACCTCTTCCGCAAGCACGGCTGTGAGGTCGACGCGGAGACGAACCGGGTGAAATTCCCACGCAGCGTCGTGGAGCGATACGTCAAGGTCTTCCCGCCAAAGTTCACCTTCGGCGGCCGTGATCCAAAATACGACAAGACCATACCCGACGACAGCCCGGTCATCGTGACCGGGAGCTCCGCGCCCGATATCCTGGACCCGGTCACCGGCGAGGAGCGGCGGGCGGTCATCGGCGACATTGTGCGGATCGCGCACCTCATCCAGGAGCTGCCAGCCTACGATATGTTCTCGGTCTCCGTTCTGGCGGATGACGCGCCATCCAATCAGTTCACGCTTGCGCGCCTGTATCCGGCCCTGAAATATTGCACCAAGCCGATCCGTATCACTTCCAAAGATCTGCCGGATGCACGAGACATCCTGCAGCTTGGTTATCTGGTTGCGGGCAGCGAGGAAGCTTACCGGGAGCATCCCTTCATTACACATCACTACTGTCCGGTAGTTTCCCCGCTCACCATGGATCATCTTTCCACAGAGGCGGTCATGTTCTTTGCGGAGCAGGGATTGCCTGTCTATCCGACCATCGTGCCCAACGCCGGGCTGACCTCGCCCATGTCCCTGGCGGGGACGCTGGCGCAGGGCAACGCAGAGTTCCTTGCCGCAGCGATGCTCATGCAGATGGTCCGCGAAGGCACACAACTGATCTATGCCACGCTGCCCACGGTCGCAGATATGCGCACGGGCGCCTATGCCTCCGGCGGTATCGAGTGCGGTATGCTACATATGGCACACGCCCAGATGGCGCATTTCTACAATGTACCGTGCGGCGGCTACATCGGTCTGACCAACTCGAAGATCAACGATGCGCAATCCGGTTACGAAACCGGTCTATCCACAATGGCAGGCTTACTTGCCGGCATGGACATGATGAACATGGGTGGTCTCGTGGAAGCGCTGAAGACCTTCGATTTTGCGAAGGCAGTCATCGACGATGAGATCGCCCAGATGCTCAAGCGGGCAAAACGCGGGCTGGAGTTCAGTGAGGAGAACCTGGCGCTCGAGGTGATCAAGAAGGT
>DAITPI010000188.1:0-8158 GCA_036833655.1 Anaerolineales bacterium
CTCCACCAGCATCTGGTTGAGGGTCTGCTCGCGCTCATCGTGCGAGCCGCCGAGCCCGGCGCCGCGCTGACGACCGACCGCGTCGATTTCATCTACGAAAACGATACAGGGGGAATGGCGTTTTGCCTGGTCGAACAGGTCACGGACGCGGCTGGCGCCGACACCCACGAACATCTCCACGAATTCCGAGCCGGAGATCGAGAAGAACGGCACGCCTGCCTCGCCAGAGACCGCCTTTGCCAGCAGCGTCTTTCCGGTTCCGGGAGGACCGACGAGGAGCACGCCCTTGGGGATGCGCGCGCCCAGCTGAATGAACTTCTGCGGTTCCTTCAGGAACTCGACGACTTCTGCCAGCTCCTGCTTCGATTCTTCCACACCGGCGACATCCTGGAACGTGACCGTAGGATGCTCCCCGCTAAACATGCGGGCGCGGGACTTCCCGAAAGACATGGCAGCATTGTTGCTGCCCTGCGCCTGGCGGAAAATGAACCACAGCACACCCGCCATGAACAGCACCGGCAGGATGTAAAGCGCACCGCTGACGATCCCGGCCCACTGGGAGGGCGGTTTCACCTCGATCTTCACACTCTCAGGGGAAAGCTGATCGGGTGTCACTCCCAGCGCCAGCAGCTGCGCCACCAGCGTCGAATCGGTTTCCTTATAAGATTCGACCCCATCCACGTCCCCATCTGTATAGATGACGCGCAGGGTATCGTTAGCTTCAATCACGATACGGGCGATCTTGCCCGCCTTAATATCACGCGCAATTTCATTGATAGTCAACGACTCCTGCGAGCCGGACTCCCGTTGAACAGCCATAACCACCATGGCGACTGCCGCGATAATCAACAATAATGTGACTACAAACGACTGATTTCTAGGATTCACTCTGCCTCCAAATCATAATTCCGATGAGGATTATACCAACAGGAGCACCTCAAGAATAGCCCATTCGAAAATCTTATACATTTCTCTAATATATCAATTTCCCGCCAAAACCCCGCCGAGAGAGCGGGGCATTCGACACGCGTGACTATATTTGTATCCTTGGACGAGCAAGCTGCCCGGGCTCTTACTCCAGGTGCAGCTCCACGGGACAGTGATCTGAGCCGCGCACGTCCTCGTGAATGATCACATCCTTCACGCGCGGGACCAGGGCTTTGGAGACCAGAAAATAATCGAGCCGCCAGCCGACGCGCCGTTCCCGCGCCGTGGCGAGATTCGACCACCAGGTATATTGGACGCGGTCCGGATAAAGATAGCGGTACACGTCGACAAAACCATGGTCCAGGTAATTCTGTACCCAGGCACGCTCCTCCGGCAGGAACCCGGACGTTCGCTGGTTTTGTCGAGCATTTTTCAGATCAATGGGCATGTGGGCGGTATTGAAATCCCCGGTAATGATCAGACTCTCGCCATGGGCGTGATACCGATCGCACAGGGCAAGGAGCTGAGCGTAAAACTCGAGCTTGAACTCCACGCGTTCCCGGCCGCGCTGGCCGCTCGGGAAGTAGACGTTGAACAGCCGGAAGCCGGGGTGGAGCGTGGAGATGAGCCGCCCCTCGACGTCGAAGGCCGGCAAATTCAACCCGAGCTGCATCTCCTGGCACGGATGGCGCAGGAAGGTCGCCACACCGCTGTAGCCAGCTTTTTCGGCGGGATTCCAGATGACCTCGTAGCCGCGAAATTCGCGCTGGGCCTCCTTCAGTTGATCCGGGCGCACCTTGATCTCCTGCAAACAGAGGACGTCAGGCTGTTGCTGCCAGACCCAGTTGAGCGAGTCCCTGGCGAGCGCAGCGCGCAATCCATTGACATTCCATGTCAGTATCTTCATGAGGATCGGTCTATCCGCATGGATGCTCCGCTTGTGGTAAACTTCGAACCGGTGAAATGATGAATGCGAAATTAAAATGCATTTTATGCATCGAAGACGAACCTGAAATGATCGATCTCATCCGGCTCATTCTGGGTCGTCGTGGGTTCGAAGTCAAGGGTGCGAACGGCGGGGTAGAGGGATTAAAAATGATCCGGCAGGAAGATCCCGATCTTGTGCTGCTCGATCTTATGATGCCGGATATGGATGGTTGGGAAGTATACCAGCAAATGAAAGCGGACGAAAAAACCAAGCGCATCCCCGTCATCGTCGTGACCGCCAAGGCACAGAGCATCGACAAGGTCCTCGGTTTGCATATTGCAAAAGTGGACGACTACATCGCCAAGCCATTCAGTCCACAGGATTTGATGAACAGCGTCGAAAAGGTGCTGAACAAATCCCTACCATAACATAACGAGGCGACCAACGTTGGGACGCCTCGTTTTGAATTGCATATGTCGAAGACCATTACCATCGCAAATAGCAACCGAGCCATCACGGGGACATTGCGGATCAAATACTGCGATACCTTTCTCACACAGCTCCGGGGACTGACGTTTCGCTCTCATCTCGATGCAGGCGATGGGCTGCTGCTGGTGGGAGAACGTGATTCACGAATCGAGTCATCGATCCATATGGTTTTCGTGCCGTTCGACCTGGCCGTGATCTGGATCAACTCTGCCATGAAGGTGGTGGATAAAGTGCTTGCCAGGTCGTGGCGACCTGCCTACTTCCCCAGACGGGCTGCCCGGTATGTGCTCGAGATCCATCCTGAGCGCTGGGGGGATTTCGAGATCGGCGACGTAGTGGAATTCCGCGATGCGTAAGGGCATCTATTCTTCCCTGCTCTTCATTCTTTTCTTGAGCTTCACTGTAAAGCCGGTCGCGGCGCAGGCGAGTGGACCGGTGTATATCGTCCAGTCCGGCGATACCCTTTCCTTTATCGCCGCGCGGTTCAACGTGTCGATCGACGATCTCACAGCCGCCAACCCCTCCCTCGATCCGAATTTCCTGACCCCGGGACAGCAGATCGTCATCCCCGGTCTTGAAGGGGTGACCGGCGTGCTCGAAACAGAGGTTATTTCCTTCGGCGATTCCCTGCGTAGCCTCACCCGGCGCACGCAGGTGTCGGATGAGCAGCTGCGGAAGCTGAATCGATTGATCAGCCCCACTCAGCTGTATGTGGGCATTAGTCTGATCATTCCCACGCAAGATCAAAAGGAGCAGCTCAACACGCGGCTGGCGGCATTGCCGGGCGAATCCCTGTTGGAACTGGCGGTCAAGCAGGGCGTGGACCCGTGGACGCTTACCTCGCTCAACAAGCTTCAGGGCACGTGGGACACGCTTCCCGGCGATGTGCTCTACTCGCCGGCCGGAACGAGTGAGCCAAACGCGACCGGCTTGCCCTCGGCGTTTCTGAGCGCGGGGATCGAGCCGCTGCCGCTGGTACAGGGCAGCACGGAGGTGATCCGCGCCCGGGTACGGGATGGTGTGTCCGTGTCCGGAACCCTGGTAGACATGCCGCTGCATTTTTTTGCAACGGATGGCGGGCAAGTGGCGTTACAGGGCGTGCACGCCCTGCTCGAACCGGGAGTCTATCCATTATTGATGGAAGCGACGCTCCCCGATGGGAGCAAGCAATCCTTTGAGCAGATGGTGCTTGTCGCTTCTGCTAACTACCCCCCAGAAGATATCTTGCTGAACGATCCCAGCTCGATCGATCCGGCGGTGACAGAACCCGAGCTTAAGACTGTCAGCGCTGTTGTGACGCCTGCCACTCCCACCCGTTTTTGGTCAGGTATCTTTACCTCTCCCGCTGCCTATGCGGATTGCTTGACCTCCCGATACGGCACCCGCCGTACCTATAAAGTCGTGAACTCAGACACCGAAATCCCGGGCTTCCACTCGGGGCTGGATTTCTGTGGCGGAGAGGGCTTGCAGATCACGGCCCCGGCGCCCGGTCGAGTCGTCTTTGCCGCGCCACTTACCGTGCGAGGCAATGCCACCATCATCGATCACGGCTGGGGAGTCTACAGCGGTTTCTGGCACCAATCGCAATTCTTTGTGAACGTGGGCGACATGGTGGAGGAGGGACAGGTCATCGGGTTAGTGGGCGGAACGGGCCGGGCCACAGGCGCACACCTGCATTGGGAGCTCTGGGTAAACGGCATCCAGGTGAATCCGCTCGATTGGCTGAACCAGGCTTACCCGTAGGAGGAACGGACTGGGCGGTTTTCAGAGGTCCTGTTTCATTTGTCAGACCATTGTTGCACTCCCATCTTGTTTATGCTACACTCACAATAATTCGGAGGCGCTTGTGTCCACTGCTTCGATCGTCAACTTCCTGAAACAAAGCGACATCTTCTATCAATTTACTCCGACACAACTGGAGCTGGTGGCAAATATCTGTCAGGAGGGGACCTTCCGGAAGGATGAAGTGATTTTCCGGGAGAACAGCGGCAGCAAGGAGCTCTATATTATTGTCCAGGGGGAAGTCGATATCATGGTCGATCCGTCGTTGATCAGCTCCGGGGATACCGGTATATCCGATAAGACCATCGCCACGTTGCGCCGCGGACAGAATTTCGGTGAGGTCGCTCTGGTGGACGAGGGACTACGGTCTGCCTCTGCCAGCGCCTGCCAGAACGACACGCGCCTGCTCATCATTCCCCGCGACAAGTTGATTATGCTCTGTGATACCTATCCTCAGCTTGGCTACCGCTTAATGTATAATCTCGCAGCGGACCTGGCAATGAAGATCCGCAATACCGATTTGCGGATCCGTGAACAGCTCCTGTACAAGCCTCAGGACAGGAAATAAATCTTAATATATTTGACACTTGACCGGCTGCTAAATTTCACGTAGTATTGCTGCGTAAATCATCTAGTACAACTGACATTGTGTTGTGTCCCTGAAGTGCCATTTAGGAGCCGTGAGAAACTCATACTTGTAGCAAGGGTTTTCTCCGGTTCTTTGTTAAATGGGTTGCAATGAGATCCTAGCCAAAGGAGGTGATGCTGACCAAACCAGCCTCGTCGGCTCACAACGTCGAACCCGCCAAGGGGCGGGGAAGTTTCATAGATTCCCAATATTTTGGAGGAGGAAGAATGTTCAAGCGTTCTTACGCTCTGCTGGCGCTACTGGTAGTTGCCGGTGTGTTGCTTGCGGCCTGCGGTCCAGCTGCCCCTGCATTTGCATGTACCGATAAGATCGGCTGTGTGGATGTAGCCCCCGGCGAGCCGATTCATATCGCCTACGCGATGGTGATTTCCGGCGCTGATGAAACCCTCGGTATTGACTCTCGTACGGGTGCCGAAGTCGCGATCGCCCTCAAGGGCAAGGTGCTCGGTCACGACGTCAAGCTGACCGGCGAAGATGATGGCTGCTCCGCCGAGGGTGGCCAGGCTGCGGGTACCAAGCTCGCTGCTGACCCCAGCATTGTTGCAGTCATCGGCACTTCGTGCTCCAGCGCAGCTCGTGTAGCCGTTCCGTTGCTCTCGCAGGCAGGTTTCGTGATTATCTCAGCCTCGAATACCGCTCCTGACCTGACCCGGCCCGGGGATCCCAACCAGCACCCCGGCTACCTGCGCACCGCTCACAATGATGAAGTCCAGGGCGCAGCCGCGGCCAAATTTGCCTTCGAGAAAATGGGTGTGAAGAAAGCCGCCACCATTCACGATGGCTCGCTCTATGCCGAGAGTCTCCAGGCAGTCTTTGCGAAGACTTTCAAGGAGATGGGCGGTGAGATCACCACACAGGAAGCCGTGGACCCCAACGCCACCGACTTCAAGTCTGTGCTCACCAGCATCGCCTCCGGTAGCCCGGAGTTTATCTACATGCCTATCTTCGTCAAGGCTGGCAGTCTGATCATCAACCAGGCGAAGCAGGTCCCTGGCCTGGAGAAGGTCTCCCTGATGGGCGCCGATGGTATGTTCTCGCCCGATATCCCGGAAGGCGCCGGTGATGCGGTTGAGGGCGTGTTCGTTTCCAGCCCTGACCTGGCAGCCTTCAGCGCGGACTACAAGACCACGTTCCTGCCCAAGTACAAGGAACTCTCTGGTGTTGATGAGCCTGTTAGCATCTTCCATGCTCACGCCTTCGATGCCGTAAACATGGTCTTCGCCGCGATCGAGAAAGTGGCAGTGCAGGATGCCGACGGCACGCTGCACATTCCGCGCCAGGCATTGCGCGATGCCATGTATGCCACCAAGGATTTCAAGGGTCTGACCGGCAACCTGAGCTGCACACCGACGGGTGACTGCGCAGATCCCAAGATCGCCGTCTACGAGTACCACGCTGGTGAATATCCGCCGGAACGCATCTGGCCATAAGGTCGGCCCATCGATCAAGCAAGTTAGCAAGGCATGATGAGGGGCGAGCGCATAGCGTCTCGCCCCTCAACCTAAAGAGCCATTTAACAGGAGTAGAAGATGCTACGAACATGGCGCCAGCAAATAACCTTAACGGACATTGTGATCTGGGCAATTGGTTTAGCCATTGCCGTGATGGTGGTCTTTGGTTCCATCAAAACGTTAGCCCTGGGCAAGTACGACGCGGTGACCTGGATTGACCTGACGATCACCGGGCTGGCGCTGGGCGGTGTGTATGCGCTCATTGCTCTGGGATATACGCTCGTCTACGGCATTTTGCGCATGATCAACTTTGCCCACAGTGAAGTCTTCATGAGTGGGCCGTTCACCGCTGCCTTTGCGGCGGACGCGTTGATCGCCGTTGGCTGGTGGAATACGCATCCTCTGCTCAGTTTGGCGATCGTCATGCTGGTTTCTGCCACTGTCTCAGCATCCATTGCTCTCCTGCTCGAGCGTGTTGCTTACCGCCCATTGCGCGGTGCGCCACGCCTCGTCCCTCTGATCACCGCCATCGGCGCCTCGTTTTTCCTGCAATATACATTCCGTGGCTTGTATGGTTCCGGGATCAAGGGTTACCCAGAGATGGATATTTTCAAGGGGTTCTGGCTGCTTGGTGAGATTCGTATCTTCCGGACCCAGGCTACCGTAATTCTCGGTGCATTTATTCTGATGTTGATCCTGTATGCGATCGTGCAACGGACCAAGATGGGACGTGCCATGCGCTCCGTATCCGAAGATAAAGAAGCCGCCGCCCTGATGGGGATTGACGTGGATCGGACGATTGCAAACACATTTGCCCTCGGGGGCATAGCAGCGGGGTTGGGAGGCATTCTTTATCTCCTGCTGTTCCCCCAGGCGCACTTCCTGATGGGGTTCATCCCCGGGTTGAAAGCCTTCACCGCCGCCGTCCTGGGCGGGATCGGAAATGTTCCTGGCGCTTTCCTGGGAGCCATGTTGCTGGGATTGCTCGAATCCGTGGGCCCCAGCCTCTTCCTGGATGGGCTGGGCATTCCCGCTGCTTATCAGCTGAAGGACGCTATCGCCTTCACTATCCTGGTATTCATCCTGATATTCCGCCCGTCCGGTATCCTCGGCGAGCGGCTGACGCAGGCCAAGGCGTAAGGAGCTAGAGCCATGCATACTTCAGCTAATCGTTCGCATCGTTCCCCGTGGCGGCAGGCCGTAGAAACGGGCCTAATTGCCGGCGCCATAGCAGTTCTCCTCTCCCTGGTCGGGATGGTGGAAGCCTTTAGCGGCCGCTACATTATCAGCGGTGCTTTCACAATGGGGCAGGTGATTTTTCTGGGCCCCATGCTGTTGATGGCGTATTCGGTCATCCGCCGCAACTCGCCGCAATCGAATCGCAACGTGCTTCTTCTGGGACTGGTCACAGGGCTGGCGGGCGGCCTCGTCCTGGCAGTGGTGCTGGTCCTCGGACAGCTCGTCGACCTGCAGGCGATCTTCATCAACGCCTCCACGCCCCTCTACAATATCCTCACGTTTGGCAAAGGATTTGGACTGGGGCTGTTTCTCGTGATCGTTATCGGCACGATTATGGGCGGCCTGGCGGGAGCGATCTTCCTCATCCCCGACAGGCTGCGTCGAGCGATCATCCAGGGACTCCTGTGGGTGACCCTGGTCGGTCTGCTCAGAGACTTGATCATCACGGTGACGAGCCGCTGGGGGCCGCTAGCCGGGATCGTTAAAGCGTTGTTTGCTCCGAGTGGCTTGACCATTTTGGGCGCGGTCATTGTCTTTGTCGTGATCGCGGCCATCTATTATTGGCGACTCGGACAAATGGCGAAACGGTCTGCAGAGCGGCAGCGTGCCACGCCAGCGACGCAGAAACCCATGACGCGCTGGTTGACGATCGCGGGCGTGATCCTGCTCCTGCTGCTGCTGCCGCCCATTCTG
>DAITPI010000189.1:0-8117 GCA_036833655.1 Anaerolineales bacterium
CCAGACGACGATGGATCCACTTGATCGCTTGTTGATGAGAAATACCGTTCATGAACGTTCTTCTTTCAACACTTCGTACAATTGCTTTCGAGCAGTGTTCAAGCGGGAATGCACCGTGCCCTCGGGAATCTGTAGAATATTGGCGATCTCCGCCACCGATAAATCGTGATAATAGCGGAGCACGATCGGAATACGGTGCTTCTCATTCATGGTATGGATGGTGCGCCACAGGGATTGGTCGGATTCCCTCCGGATGGCGTCTTCTTCCACAGAGGGGGAGCTGCCCAGGCGCAGAATCCCTCTCAGCACCTGCGCGAGGCGCGTGCGCCGCCGGGACTGCTGTAACCGGGTGCGGCAGGTATTGACGGTGATGGAATAGAGCCAGGTCTTCAGGCTGGAAACGCCGCGGAACGAATCCAGGGAGCGCAGAGCCGCCAGGAGCGCGTCCTGGGTCGCCTCCTCCGCTTCTGTAGAGTCGTCCAGGATGGAGAGCGCCAGCCGGTACACATCCCGCTGATAGGTCTGGACAAAACTCTCGATTGCTGCTGAATCTCCCACCTTGCACAGCTCGATGAAGCGGTAATCCATAGTCATCATTCTAATGGATTAGACAGCGGCCGTGTCCAAAACCTTCAGTTCCGATGAGTCGGTGAGTGTTACAATAAACAAGTCATGACCTTCTCGTCTAGAAAAGGAGAGAACAATGGCAAAAACCTACCTCGAAGGTCTGCTGGGAGAGAACGAAAAGATCGTCCTGCAAACCCACCAGCACTGGTTTGTGCTCTTTGGGAAGATTGCCCTGGAAATCCTGTTGATCCTGGTGATCATCGTGGCGGTATTCGTGGCGCTTCCCTTCTATCCTTTCGCGATCTACGGCTTGATCCTCGTGCTCGTCCCGCTCATCGGCATCTTTAATGATGTGCTCGTCTGGCGCAATAAAGCCTATATTGTGACGACCCACCGGGTCATCCAGACCTCGGGCGTGTTCAGCAAGGATGTGGTCGATTCCTCCCTCGAAAAGGTGAACGACGTCAAGCTGAGCCAGTCCTTCTGGGGGCGACTCTTCGGGTTTGGCGATATCGAGATCCTGACGGCAAGCGAGCTTGGCGTCAACCTGTTCCATGAGATCAACGATCCGATCCGGTTCAAGACTGCCATGCTGAATGCCAAGGAGCGCCTCGGCTTCGATAATGAAGCCGGGATGGCAAGCCATGCCATGATGGATATCCCCGCTCTCATCGACCGTCTGGACGATCTGCGTAAGCGCGGCCTTATCACCGAGCTGGAATTCCAGCAGAAAAAATCGGAATTGCTGGCAAAGATGTGACCCCCACCCGCCCATAAATGGGCGTCCCCCAAATTCAAAATAAAAACTCTGGATTGTTATTTCAGATGTTGTTGTGAATTTGGGGGAGGTGCCCGCTTCGCGGGCGGAGGGGGTAAAAAACTCGGTTATACTTCGTTCGCCAAGATGACAGACCATATTCGAAATTTCTGCATTATCGCCCATGTAGACCATGGCAAATCGACGCTTGCCGACCGCCTGCTGCAGCTGACCGGCGCGATCTCGGAACGCGACATGACCGAGCAGGTGCTCGACACCATGGACCTCGAGCGCGAGAAGGGCGTGACGATCAAAGCCTCGGCGGTGCGCATGTATTACACCGCGCGGGATCACCAGAAGTATGAGATCAACCTGATCGATACCCCCGGCCATGTGGATTTTGGTTACGAGGTCAGCCGCGCCCTCAAAGCGTGTGAAGGCGCTGTGCTGGTGGTGGACGCCACGCAAGGGATCGAGGCGCAGACCCTGGCGAACCTCTACCAGGCGCTCGACGCGGACCTGACCATCATTCCCGTTATCAACAAAATCGACCTGCCCTCGGCGCGTCCGGACGAAGTGGCGGAGGATGTAGGCAGTCTGCTGGGGGTCGATCCGCTGGACGTGATCCAGGTCTCCGCAAAAGAGGGCGTGAACGTAGACCAGATCCTGGAAGCGATCGTGACCCGCGTGCCGCCACCAAGAGATGCGGATGAAGTGCCTCTGCGTGCGCTGATCTTCGACTCACACTACGATCCTTACAAGGGCGTGATCGCGTATGTGCGCATCGTGGAAGGCTCTCTCAAATCCACGGATATCCTGCGAATGTTTGCCACGAAGGTCGATATGCGCCCCGTGGAAATCGGGATCTTCGCACCGGGTATGAAGCCGGTGCAAGCGTTGGGATCGGGGGAGGTAGGCTACATTGCTACCGGTTTCAAGACGGTGCATGAGTGCCGTGTGGGCGATACGATCACCAGCGCGGTGACTCCAGCCTCAGAGCCCCTGCCCGGCTATCGCAACCCGAAGCCGATGGTCTTCGCCGGAATCTATCCCGTCGAGGCTGACGATTACACCGACCTGCGCGAGGCGCTCGATAAGCTCCAGCTCAACGACGCCTCGCTGACCTTCCAGCCCGAAACCTCCCAGGCGCTGGGATTCGGCTTCCGCGCCGGTTTTCTTGGGCTCTTCCACATGGAAATCATCCAGGAGCGCATCGAGCGCGAATATGACCTGGATGTGCTGTTCACTGCGCCCTCCGTGGAATATGAAGTGGTACTGTACGATGAGACGGTTATTGCGATCGACTCGCCTGCCGAGCTGCCCGATGAAAGCAAGATCGCCGAGATCCGCGAGCCCTGGATGACCATCGAGATCATCACCCCGACCGATTACTACGGTCCGATCATGGACCTGGTGACCAAGCGGCGCGGCATCTTCAAGAAACAGGAATATCCCGCGCCGCACCGGGTGCAGCTCGACTACGAAATCCCGCTCTCGGAAATCATCGTGGATTTCTTCGATGACCTGAAATCGCGCACGAAGGGCTATGCCTCACTGGATTATCAATTCCTCGAATATCGCCCGGATGAGCTGCAGAAACTGGAAATCCTCGTCAACGCTGAGCCGGTAGATGCGCTTGCGACCATCGTCCATCAGAAGGACGCTTTCCACAAAGGCCAGCGGCTGATCACCAAGCTCAAGGAGCTGATCCCGCGCCAGCTTTTCGACGTTGCGATCCAGGCGGCAGCGGGTGGACGCGTGATCTCGCGCGCCAACGTCAAGGCAACGCGCAAGGATGTGCTGGCGAAATGCTACGGCGGCGATATCACCCGCAAGAAGAAACTGCTCGAGAAACAGAAGAAGGGCAAGAAGCGCCTGAAAATGGTTGGGAATGTGGAAATCCCCCAGGACGCGTTCATGGCGGTCCTAAAACTGGACGAGGAATAATTCTTAAACCCAAAGGACGTCCTTCGGCTGATCTCCCCAAGAGATCGCCGTGACTTCGCAGGACAGGCTCCGAGCACGAAGGAAAATCTATGGGAAAAAATTGGCTCATCCTTCGTCTAACCTTTGAGCCCTTAGTGCCCTTTGTGTTTAGCAAGGATTAATTCATGAAAGATGTAAAACGCTGGCTGCCCGGGGCGGTCATCAGCATATTGCTTGTTGCTGCCATCCTGTATTTTGTGGACCTCAAGGCAATGGTGAAAGCGATCCGCAATGCGAACTATGTGCTGCTGGGGATCTCGTTCGCGATCGGCTTCCTGTGGATGGCGGTCCGTGCCATTGTCTGGCGGACGTTGCTGCGCGACCGTCCTTCGTATCAGGACGTGTTCTTTACGATCGGGGAAGGCTACCTGTTGAACAACTTCCTGCCCTTCCGGCTGGGGGAGATCGGGCGCGCCTTTTTGATTAGCCGCAAATCGGGTATGCAGTTCATGGAAGTGCTGCCGACGATCGTGATCGAGCGCGTCATGGACCTCGGCTACTCGGCGGTCATCCTGATGGCGGCATTGCCCTTTGTTGTCGGCGCCCAGGGTGCCGGGCAGATCGGCATCGTTGTCGGCATTATCGTCCTGGTCGGGTTCGTAATACTTTATTTACTGGCTCGTTACAATCAGTGGGCTCTGGATCTTTTCCACCGGTTGAGCGCGCGCTGGCCCACGCTGCAGCGGGCTGGCGGAAACTTCCTCGAATCGTTCTTTCTCGGACTGGGCGTGCTCAAGGAGGTTGGCTGTTCATCCGCTTCCTCTTCTGGATGACGCTGAACTGGGGCATCGCGATTGTTTCCTACTACCTGATCATCCGTGCATTTTTTCCACAAGCACAACTGGTGTGGGGCATGTTCGGGCTGGGCGGCGCAGCGTTTGGGGGCGCGATCCCCTCGTTGCCGGGCGCCGTGGGGACCTTCGAAGGCGCGTTTGGCGGTGCCATCACGTTGCTGACGGGTGACCAGTCCACGGCGCTGGCGGTCGCGTTGACCGGGCGTCTCTACAACTACCTGAACAGCGGTGTCATCGGCGGAATCGGGCTCCTGCGGGAAGGTCAGACTCTTTCAGGAATCTATGAGCAGCTGAAAAACTTCAGGGTCAAAGCAGGTCAAGAAGTGCCCAAGTAAAGTATGTTCCCCCTGTACGATACCGTACGATCCCGGAGATTTCCGTGGATCAACCTTGCCTTGATCGTGGCAAATGCGGTGGCTTTCTTCTATGAGCTGCAGATGGATCCGGGTACGCTGAAGGACTTCATCTTTACCTGGGGACTCATTCCGGCGCGATTCGTAAGCGATCCCTCCAACACCTGGACCACCATCTTTTCCTCTATGTTCTTGCATGGAGGCTGGTTCCACATCATCAATAATATGTGGGTGCTGTTCATCTTTGGCGATAACGTCGAAGCCGGGATGGGCAGTCTCCGCTACCTCATCTTCTATTTGCTGGGCGGCCTGGCAGCCGGGCTCTTGCAGACCTACATCCTACCGTCCAGCCTGGTGCCGATGATCGGGGCAAGCGGCGCGATCGCCGGGGTGCTGGGAGCTTATCTGATCTTGTACCCGCGCTCGCGGATCGCCAGCCTGGTGCCCATCCTTTTCATCTTTACGATCGTCGAAATCCCCGCCATGCTCTTCCTGGTCTTCTGGTTTGTCTCGCAGCTCTACTCGGGCTGGTTCGCCATCCAGGGTGGCGGGGAGAGCGGGATCGCGTGGTGGGCGCACATCGGCGGGTTTGTGTTTGGCTTGATCACGGTCTTTCTTTTCCGGAGAAGGACGCCGTATCGAATGGATTCCAGGAGAGATTATGGCTCGTAAGTATTTCATCACCGGCGGGGCCGGGTTTATCGGATCGAACTACGTCCACAGGCTGGTGCAGCGCGGCGAGAATGTGACGGTCTACGACAACCTGTCCCGGGCGGGCGCCTCGCGCAATATTGCCTGGCTGGAGGACTCTTTTGGAAAGGACGCCTTCCGGCTCATCGTCGGCGATCTGCGCGATGCCGACCTCTTGCGCGAGTCGGCGAGGGATGCGGACGTGATCGTCCACCTGGCGGGCCAGGTCGCTGTCACGACCTCGGTCACTAATCCCCGGGAGGATTTCGAAGCCAACGCGCTCGGGACGTTCAATGCCCTGGAGGCGGCGCGCCTCTCAAGTCGGGATCCGATCTTCCTTTACTCTTCCACAAACAAAGTGTACGGCGGGATGGAAGAGGTGGAAATTGTCGAGGAATCCACACGCTGGCGTTACAAAGATTTGATCGGGGGAGTGCCGGAAACGCAGCCGCTCGATTTTCATTCCCCGTATGGCTGCAGCAAAGGGACAGGGGACCAGTATGTCCGGGATTATGCGCGCATCTATGGGTTGCGGTCCGTTGTCTTCCGCCAGAGCTGCATCTACGGACCGCGCCAGTTCGGCGTGGAGGACCAGGGCTGGCTGGCGTGGATGACGATCGCCGCCGTGACCGGACGCCCGATCACGATCTACGGCGACGGCAAGCAGGTCCGCGACGTGTTGCACGTCCACGACCTGCTGGACGCCTATGACGCGGCGATCGAGCGGATCGACCGCGCCCACGGGGAGGTCTACAACATGGGCGGGGGACCGCGCAATGTGCTGGCGGTCTGGGCGGAGTTCGGTCCCATCCTGGAGCGGCTGCTCGGGAAAGAGATCGAGGTCGCCCACGCGGACTGGCGTCCCGGCGACCAGCGCGTCTTCTACGCGGACTACAGTAAAGCTCAGCGCGAGCTGGGCTGGGAACCGAAGATCGATCTCGAAGAGGGGATCGAGATGTTGTTCGACTGGGTGAGGGCGAACAAGGAGTTGTTCTAAGATTTTCCAGGTTTCACCGCGGAGGTGCAGAGCTTGCAGAGTTCTACGAAGATCTCTCAGCCCTCATTTGTGCCCTCTGTAGAACAGCGATAGCACCAGCGCTCCCGATAATCCCACCGCCAGGTCCACGATTGTATCTCCCAGCCCGCGCACCATATGGGTACCCAGAAAGAAATCCAGCAAATTCTCGTAGAACTCCCAGAAGATCGTCGTGGTCCCGGTCGAAGTGAACGCCAGCAGAACCTGGATGGGAACGGGGATCTCTCCCACCAGTTTCTGTGCCTGCCGGATCGCCACGCGATAGAAATAGGTGATGGCAACCCCGCCCGCAAAATGGGTTGGGATATCCAGGACCGGCAACAATGCGAAGAGGTGCAACGTTAATCCTATGGCATAGAAGGCGACGACGCTCAAGGGAGCCCAGGCGGCCTCGCGCAGGGTCCCGACGATCCAGGTTGTAAGGCGCTGTTTGTTTATCATGATTAAGCTCGACCACCCAATTCTATCAACGTTGCAGTGAATTATCGGTGCGTTATAATTTTCTACGCTCTCCGGGGAGAGACACCCTGAGGGAGAAAGCCGGAATGAAAATCCTGACTGTTCTTACATACTATCGTCCCCACACCTCGGGGCTGACCATCTATGCCGAGAGACTGGCGCGGGCGTTCGTCCGAGGTGGGCACGAGGTGACCGTCCTGACGATGCAGTACGACTCGTCCCTGATGCTCGAAGAGGTCATGGACGGGGTGCGGATCGTGCGTGTTCCGGTGGCGGCACGCATCAGCAAGGGTGTGATCGCGCCCACCATCGGCCTGGTTGCCACAAAGCTGGTAGCGCAGCACGATGTGGTCCAGCTGCACCTCCCCCAGTTCGACGCGCCCGGCATTGCGCTCCGCGGGCGTCTGCTCAGAAAGCCGGCGGTGTTGACCTACCATTGCGACCTGCTGCTGCCGCCCGGGTTCTTCAACCGCTTTGTCAACGCCGTAGTGGATTTTCAGAATAACATGGCAGGCCGGCTGGCAAATCACATCGTGACCTATACACAGGATTACGCCGATCATTCTTCCTACCTCTCACGCTACTCCTCCAAGCTGACCCCTATTCTGCCCCCGGTGGAGCTGCCGAATCCCCTCCCGGGCGCGGTGGAGGCGTTTGCAGAGGAGCACCGCGTCCAGCAGCGGCGTCCCGTCATCGGCATGGCAGCGCGCTTCGCCGCCGAAAAAGGCGTGGAAGTGCTGCTCGATGCGCTGCCGAAAATCCTGAAGCGATATCCGAAAGCCCAGGTCTTGTTTGCGGGCCAACACCAGAATGTGATCGGCGAGCAGGCTTATTTTGACCGGCTTATGCCGCGCATTCGTGAATTTGAGATCGGGGGACACTGGACCTTCCTGGGCAATCTCGATCCTGTAGAGATGGCAGCTTACTATCCCAACCTGGACGTGTTGACCGTGCCTTCCCTCAATTCCACCGAAGCCTTTGGGCTGGTCCAGATCGAGGCGATGATGAACGGCGTGCCGTGCGTCCCTTCGGCTCTGCCGGGAGTGCGGCAGCCGGTGTTGATGCACGGCATGGGCCGCGTCGCCCGGATCGGGGACCCGGACGATCTGGCAGCATGCCTGCTCGAGGTCCTGGACGAGCCCGAGAAGTACCGCGGGGACATCGTGTCCATAAAAAAGGCTTACAATCCTGACTCGATCGCTGCCGAATATGAGAAGCTATTCAGACGACTGATGAAGAAAGGAAAGTGAGCAATGGAGCCACTGGGCATCAATGTTGGCTTGCTTCTGATACAAGTGGCGTTTGTCATGCTGCTGTTTGGTTTACCTGTCATTTCATTGGTTGACCTTGCCCGGAAAAAACTGACCGGAATACCGCTTGCCATCTGGGCGCTGGTCATTTGTGCTGTTCCATTGCTGGGCTCGGCCGCGTATTGGATCATCAGACCAAGCGCGGAGAGCAAAGCTTAAGTTCGT
>DAITPI010000190.1:0-8106 GCA_036833655.1 Anaerolineales bacterium
GCGCCATAATCCCAGCCCTGTTCTATGTCATACCAGGTGCTGAAAGTTAAGGATGGCCTTGTTCCTGACGCAAGAGCAATGGGTGAGCTTGTTTGCATAGAAGTAGCAACTTTTTCTCCATTCTTGCCTTTGCTTCCCCAGTATGCCAAAGAACCGGTTGGCGGAGTAGCTACTCTTGTTTGTTTATCCGGCAAACTAACTCTAACAACTTGCTTCTCTCCTGTAAGCAGATTATTATCACTTGCCTGTCTTAGCTTAACTGTAGTTCCTGTTGAAGTTAAGCTATCGAAGTTAAGTACGGCTGCCTGCTGCCAGTTTCCACCATAGCTTGCTTGGAAAAATTGCTTGGCATAAGGGCTGAAGCCCGAAGGCTCAGTTCCTGGAATTGTTCCGCTCCAGCTTCCGGAGGACATTATTGACCAGGAGGCTACTGGCTCGCCTATGGAAGAACTGTATAGAGTATCATACTCATCAGGAAGTCCAAGGTCATGGCCAAACTCATGGGCAAATACACCAACGCCGCCATCTTCGGGCATCATCGTGTAATTATCAATGAAGAGGCCACTCGGGCAGTTCGCTGTAACGGCTACTTGTTGATGAACGGATGAACTCCATGCCCACAGTGCATCGTCACCCTGTGCGCCGCCGCCGCCAGACTGGTCAATACCAGCATGGATAAATAGCGGATGATCAATGACACAGTTGCCATCAGTATCATATTCATCCCAGGGAATGCCATTTGTGGCATTAATGACATCAACGGCGTCTGCGATCAGTGTGCCCTTATTCCCCGGCAACAAGTTGTCATTGCCGCCTGTACTGCGGTCGTCACCGTAGTAAGCTTCGGGCTTATCCACCATATACCAGCCATATGCTTTCCCATCCACTGTGTACTTCCCATAGGACTGTTCCAGATAGTAGTCATGCATGCTGCCGCGGTGTTCTCCGGCATAGCGTGGCGCGTCTGCTGGAATGGTCCAGCCACCTGGGGTGAATAGCATATCCTCGAAGTGCTGGGTACTGAAGTCGGGCACATACAAGTCGAAGCTGTTATTGGGCACCGGAATGCGGTTGTGCATCGGACCTGCTTCCTCACGCACAGCCCCCTCATCGGTTGTCCATCTATAGGGCGTCTCACTAAATTCGATCAGAATGAGAAGCAATTTGTCGGTTCCGCCGAGCGGTTTGAATTGAGGGGTCGATGCTGGTACAGAGGCTGTATTTCCCAGTTTCTTTCCTCGGATCGAACTGCCGCTGTCAAGATTCAACGCCTCTTCATTGGCATCCAACTGTTTGTTTGCCAATTTATTAGGTTGATCGACTGAGTGATCTTTTGCCTTGAGCTGCAGATAGTTATAGACCGCGGCTTCCTGTTGATCTTTTGGAGCATTTGCTGGCACTACACCCTTTTTGATGAGCAGTTTCAGAATTTTCTCGGGATTGGCCGGCATAGGGCTAAAATCCCTCGTAGCTGGTGCAGCCGGAGCCGCAGCTATTAGGCTGGTCAATAACACCAGAATAGTACATACAACAAAGATTTTGCTTTTCATGGATTCTCCTCTTGTTAATTGTGGGTTATGACGTCTTGAAGTTTTGTATGTTCTTGTATTTTTTCAGGTACCTCCTTGATCATAAATTTGGATAAACCAGGCAGAAGAACTCTAATAGTGTTTTTTCTCACAAATAGAACGAAAAAAAATTACAGCCGGTCTAAGCTGTAGGAAATAAAAAACTGCCAAAGTAAGCTTCCTTTCGGCAGTCTGGCGGTCCCACCAAAGCGGGATCCATAACTTTGCGTCCCCACCTCACGATGGGTTTGCCCTTTCGAGGATGTACAAATACCTCTCAAGCTGACGCAAAGTACTTATAAGGTTATATCTCTATGTTACTTGTTTTTCGCCACAGTTTCAAGATGGAAAAAGTTACAGTAGAAATTTATTAATCATTCTTTAGAATATCCAGATTGCCCTATTAAATAAATATTCCCCGCAGAGCAAATCTGCGGGGAGTTTCATGATGTGCAAGACAAGAACTTCAGAAACGGTTCAGTTCCCGTCCTATGGAGTCAGCTTGCTGATGCGCGTCCCCCAGTTCGCAAGTGAGGTCCGTGTACCGCCACAACTGCCAAAGCCGGCTGGGCTCGGCGGAGCAGGATAGTATTGAGCGTATGTACACGTTTGGCCGATATATTCAGAGGCGATCCAGATATTGCTCCCATCCGTCACGGCTGCACCATAGTCACCCCAACGGGTGCGAGGCGGATCGCCCACAAACGCCTTATAACTCGTGAAACCATCCGAGGGACCCAGCCCCGCAGCCGCGATATGGACAGGCCCCACAGAGCCGCTCGAGTTTATGGTGACGTAGCCGGCACTCGGGTAGTAATCCTCGCCGACAACCGTGAAAGCGATCACACCTTTTCCATTTGTCCCCAGGGCAATTGCCGGATACGTCAGGTTGTTATTCGCAAGAGCAATGTAGCCCTGCTTCTTCACCTGACCCTCCACTTTGCCGGCGCCGTTGATCTTCGGCTGTACGGCAAACCAGGCAATGCCTGCCTTGAGTTCACCGTTCACCCACACAGCAGTGTTGGACGATCCCCACAACATGCCGTTGACATACCAGGTCTGTTGCATGCGTGAATCACCCGCGTCGAGGTGTGATTCAACTTCGTCGTGTGCAGGTTCGCCCACAAAGAAGAGCTGCCAGCATCCCGGACCGAAGATAGTCGGCGTTGTGGTGTCATTGATGCAGTCGGCCAGAGGAATACTACCCGGCTTTTGATCTGCCTTCGGTGGATACACATAGGTCTCACTGTTGATCAACCGGCTTGTCCAATTGAGGGCGGGCGAGGCCGAATCGAGTGACTTGGTATTCGTTACCGCCCATAGACCAATGCGGCGGGCGGTGCCTGTCGGGTTGCCCGTCTCAGAGCCATCCCCGGCGATTGTGCTAAGGAAGTACTCGGTCCCGTTCTTGTCCGCCGCATACTGACCAGCAGGGGAGGTGGCAGGCCAAACCGTAAAGCCAGGAGAACCATCCACGTTCAAATTCTCAACCAGGGTCACATTGATGGAGGCGGGATGGGCTGCCAATTGAGACTTCGAGAAGGCAAAGATCTGCGCAGCACTGAAGCTCGGCCCAAACAGGTCATACTCATTCGTCGTGATGTATACGCCATACTTGTCTGCGCCAATATGCGGGTAATCCTGGAAACACGGACCCGGAGTGGAACCATCGAGTGTGCAGCCATGGTTGGGCGTTCCATCGGTACCGTCATTTTGAGCAGGAACGTGGTAGATGGTCCATACGCCGGTTGGGTCGCCAGTATTGGACACAGCCACATCGATCGTGTTCTTGCCATTGAAGTTGCCATCCGCATCGACCAAAAGGGTTGTGACATCGACAATGAAACGGTTGTTGTCAGGATCATAATAACACTGTGGGTCGATCACGTCAGGACCAACCACACCTGTCGTGCGGTTGAACGCGGCAGGGTAACCAAAGAACGTGTTGAGGTCCCCAACGGGCGTGAGGGGGGTCGGACTACCACTCGTGGACCACACCTGGATTACACTGTTGACAACTTCCACTACATAACCATTGCCAACGCATAGTCCTTGATCCGGCGGCTCAAGCGAGAACTGGTTGCCGCCATTGGCTAACCGTTGATTGCGGTGATTCAAGCCATCGAAGCTGCTGACAAGCTCCGGGTTGGAACCTGCGACTGTGCTCGACGGCACCGTCGGCGCGTCAAGGGGCTTCTTTGGAAAATTGCCATTCTTGAATCCGGGCCGCGGACGATTAAAACTGCCAGCTCCTTCCTCTGCATTAGAGCCGGCTCGGATCTCGGGCTGCTGAATGGCATCTCCGGCAAGAGCGCTTGCCCGGATACTCGTTGTGCCTGCGGCTGGGATCTGCCGGGTTGAGCCGTTTTGCGCGCCAGCCGGTATAACGCCCACTGTGCTCACGAGAACAAAAAGAACCGAAAACCATGCAAAAACCTTGTGTAGTTTCATTTCAATACTCTCCTCAAAGTATAGAAATCCATTGGCATTCTTAATTACAAACTTGTGGATCATTGCATACTCCAACTTGTTCTTTTGGCAAAGACCTCCTTCTCCGGTCTGCTTAAAAACCAAAACCGAAGATAGCAAAACCTATTCTTCGGCTTTCCGGCATGGTTAGGTCGGTTGCCCCCAACATGTGCTTCGATGACGCATCAATAAAATCGCTTGCTGCGCAGACCAATTTATGAGATTTGGAAACATTGCTATCATACGACAATTCTGGGACAATTTCAAGCCAATCTCTAACCTTTTGGTCACTGCAGGGGAAACTTGATAAAATTCACGGATGCATAAACGCCTCTTGATCCCCTCCATTCTCATTGTCGCATTGCTGACAGCGTTTGCCTATTTCATTTATTCGACTTACCGTCCCAACGCGGCGCGACTGCTCGCGTTCCGCACCTGGATCAACGACCCGGCATCCCACCCGGAGTGGAAGCTGAGCGCCGGCTCCCGGTGTGGGACCGCGCCCTTCCACTTCCCCACGGACGGGTTTGTGGGCTTCCTGTGGGGCGACTCCTTCCGCCCCGGGCATAGCCACCAGGGGATCGACATCTTCGCCGGGACCGAAGTGGGCGTCACGCGCGTAGTCTCGGCCTATCCCGGTTACCTCATCCGCATGCCGGACTGGAAGTCTACTGTTATCGTGCGCGTCCCAGACGATCCCCTAAACCCCGGCAGGCAAATCTGGCTTTATTACACTCACATGGCAGACAAGGAGGGGAACTCGTTCGTCTCGCCCGAGTTTCCACCGGGCACTTCGGAAGTCCCAGTGGATGCTGGCACCTTCCTGGGCTACCAGGGCGATTATTCCGGCGATCCGGGCAACCCTGTCGGCGTGCACCTGCACTTTTCCATCGTGCAGGATGACGGCACGGGCCAGTTCAAGAACGAGCTCGAGATCCGGAACACCCTCGATCCGTCGCCCTATCTGGGCTTGCCCCTGAACGGATACGAGAACAAGGATCAGATCCCATTGTGTGCAGGCCAGGATGACCAAGCTCAGCAATAAGGTCGTTCTGATCACTGGAGCCGGCAAGGGTAGCGGGCGTCTCCTGGCAGAAGCATTTGCCAGGCAGGGCGCCATCGTCGCTGCGAATGACATCTCGCCACTAAACGTCGAAGAAGTCGTCAATGCCATCCGTGCCAATGGCGGGCAAGCCAGGGCTTACATCGAAGATGTTGCCAAGAAAGTCGGGGCGCAGAACCTGATCAATCAGGTGGAGGACGACTTCGGTCGCATCGACATCCTGATCAACCACGCTGCTGTGGAGCCGCATGTCCCACTGCTGGAGATGGACGAATGGGACTGGCACCGCGTCCTGGATGTAAACCTGACCGGCGCCTTCTTGATGACCCAGTCCGTCGGACGCGTGATGCGCGCCCGGGGGTCGGGAGCGATCATCAATCTATTCACGGAGCCAGGCGGGGAGGTGAGCAACGCCGCGGCATTCCTGGCAAGCATGAACGGATTGAAAGGATTCACACAGCAGGCGGAACGGGAGCTGCGCCCTTATGGCATCCGGGTCCATGCTGTGCAAACGCCCGCAGATAGAATTGCTGAGATCGTTTTCAGCTTGCTGGATGCACAAGTGGAGGAGCGATGAAGGAGATCGAGGAATATCGGGTGAATCTGCTGGAACAGCTCGAAGCGGCGGCAATTGCCTTTCGAGCAGAATGCCTGGCGGTTCGGGATCCGCGGGCCCCGCTGGAAGAGAATGGCTGGAATGCGCATCAGATCGCGGCACATACCCGCGATATGGACAAGCTGGTCTATAGTCTGCGCGCCCGCCGCACCGCCGCCGAAGCGAACCCCGAGTTCACCAATTTCGATGGCGAAGCCTATTTGAGGGAGAACTACGATCCAGGCGAATCACTGAAAGATCTACTGGATGGATTTGTAAGCAATGTCGAGGCTCTCGTCGAATTTCTGCGTTTGCTGCCGGTGGAAGCCTGGTCCCGTCTTTCGCGTCACACCAGATTCGGGACCGGTCTCACCCTGCAGAGCTGGGTGGAAAAGGACCTGGCACACATCCAAGAGCACCTGGCGAGTGTGCGCAGGCAAAACAGGAAATAGTGCGACCGATACAGAAAATCCCCCGGTGGGGATTTTCTGTTTACCACAAACGCAGACCAGACAGCCTGAAGAGCCATTCGAACAGAGGAGGATAGACCTGCATGCCAACCAACGCCACCACGATACCCAGCAACGCGCCGGCGAAGACATCCGAGAGATAATGCACTCCCATCGCGACCCGCGCCAGCGCCACCAGCGGCGCCCAGATCCAAAGCAGGATTGCGAGCCAGGGAGGACCAAGGCCGGCTGCGATCGTGGCGATCAAAAATGCCCGCGCCGCGTGACCGGATGGGAACGAGTGCGGATCGGTATTCCGGTAGATGCTGCCCCACTCGCCCTCCGGGCGCCGGCGTCTCACGCGAAATTTGATCGCGAGAACGAGGATTGCCAGCAGGCTGATGCTCCCGAACTCGACCGTCGCCCATTCCTTCCAGAAAGCGTTTCCGCTGATCCAGATGGCGATCAAGCCTACCGCCCAGAACCACGAATCGCCGGAATGAGCAAAGAAAGCGGCAATAGCGCGCAATGCGCCTGGCTTCTCAGCCACGCGCATTTGATTGGAGAGTCGGGCATCGAGCTCGAGGATCGAGTCCAAGACTACTCCTCCGCCTTCACTTTGGTCCGGGAGCGCTTGACCTGTGCTGTCTTTTCTCGCGTGGCTGCCGGGCTCTTCCGCGGCTTTGCCGTTTTTGCAGCCGTTTTCGCCGCGGGTTTTGCCTTGGTTGTCCGGGTCGTTCTCTTCGCCGGGCTCTTCGCTCTTACAGCAGACTTGCGCTGCTGTCTGGCAAGATCGGCGCGCAAGAGCTCGAGCTGGCTGGGCTTGTCCACGTCCATGCAGGGCTCGGCGTGGGGCCAGACAATGGCGCGGCCGCTGATCCCGATCCGTTCACAGACCCGTTGTACGGCGTCCTCAAGAGTCAGCCGCCGGGTGAAGAGGGCGAACAATGTGCCGAAACCGATGACACTGGCTTGCTTGAGCGGGCTCTTGCGGGAACCGATCAGCGTCTCCCACATGTCGAGATGTTCCGTCGCCATGCGCACGTGGGTGATGTTCATATCTGCGCCACACACATCCATACCCTTGAGGTGAGTATAGGTGCGTTTCGAGTCGGGGAAGCGCGCCTCCATCACGTCGCGCGGGCAGACGCCATAGTAGATGTCATCCTTGGTTTCCATGCAGGTGTCGATGAGCCAGTCCACCATCGCCGGCTTTAGCGTCGGGATATCCGACGAAACCACCAGCACGTACTGAGTCTTCTTGTTGAGCTCCAGCGCCTTGTTCACGCCCGTGACAATGTTCGCCAGCATGCGACCCTGGTTGGACACAAAATGGAGCGGCTTCTTGCAGGTGACGCCGCTTTTGGGCGAGAGCCCCACGATGATGACCTGATTCACGCGTTTTGCATCGCCCAGGGCATCCAGCACCCACTGGATCATTGGCTTGCCGGCAACGTCGATCAGCGCCTTGGAATCGCCATGGGAATAGGTATAAAGGGGATCTTCGGGTCGCGGAATTCCGCCGGCTGTTATGATCGCATCCATAGGTTCTCCTTTATGTCATTACGAGGAACTGAGGGTCGGGGTGCTATCGCCTCGAAACCCGCGGCTACAAAGCAATCTTTGGTGATCCGGAGATGGCTTCGCTGTGCTCGCAATGATATTTAGTTAAGCTCCTGCAACTGTGGCTCAAGGCCGAGCTTATCGATCATCTCGGTTAGCTCGGGCCAGGTCAGGGGCCGGCCCTTGCCCGAGACCGCCACCAGGGCAGCTTCCATCATGTTCGTGCCAAAGGAACGTCCTTCGAGAACGGGCGTTGTCGTCACGAGATATTTCACTCCACATTTCTTGAATAATTCCACATCTTCCGGAGTCGTCGTATTGGTGACAATCACCTTGCCCTGCATGTTGTCAGGCATGTGCATTTTGATGTAATGGCAATCGCCTGCAATGACGGTCGCC
>DAITPI010000191.1:0-8091 GCA_036833655.1 Anaerolineales bacterium
GTGCCCTCCGGCGATGGCGGCAATGTCTGGAGCAAGCTGACCGACCCCGCACATGGTACGGCATCTGTAGACGCAACCGGGACCTTCACCTATATTCCGAACGCAAACTACACCGGCTCTGATACCTTTACCTACCAGATTTGTGATTTAGATAATGACTGCGATCCTGCCACGGTTACGATTACGATCAATCCGACGGATGATCCGATCACGGCAGATAATGAAAGCTATGCCACCCCGGAAGATACACTGCTGACCGTAAATGCAGCCAGTGGCATCCTGCCCGGCGACAGCTATCCAGATGGACTGGGGACATTGATTGTCACAACCAACACCACTCACGGTACGCTCACGTTGAACGCCGCGGATGGATCGTTTACCTACATGCCGGACGCGAACTACAACGGGACCGATAGCTTTGAATATGAAATCTGTGATGCCGATACCGGTGCGCAGCTGCCGGTGGATTGCGCTACTGCCACAGTCGATATCACGATCAATAGCGTGGACGATGCGCCGGTCGCCAACAATGA
This sequence comes from Anaerolineales bacterium, assembly GCA_036833655.1. Lineage (GTDB taxonomy): Bacteria > Chloroflexota > Anaerolineae > Anaerolineales > Villigracilaceae > Defluviilinea. The sequence continues at coordinate 534 of DAITPI010000191.1, forward strand.
CGACTTTACCACAGCGGAGGACACACCCCTGAACGGTGATTTGAAACCAGATCACGGCAGCGGCGCGGATGTCCCCTCCGGGGATGGCGGCAACGTATGGAGCAAGTTGACGGACCCCGCACATGGTACGGTGACCGTCAATGCCGATGGAACATTCCGTTATGTCCCGACGGCGAATTACACCGGTTCCGATTCTTTCACCTATCAGATCTGCGATGCGGACAATGACTGTGACCCGGCTACAGTCAACATCACGATCGACCCGGTGGACGATGCGCCGGTAGCGGAAAATGACAGCTTTACTGCCGCGGAAGACACTTCATTCAATGGCGACCTACAACCCGATAATGGAACCGGGGCGGACGTGCCCTCCGGCGATGGCGGTAACGTCTGGAGCAAGCTGACTGACCCCGCACATGGTACAGTGACCGTCAATGCCGATGGAACATTCACGTACGTTCCGGCAGCCGACTACAGCGGCCCCGATACTTTCACATACGAGATATGTGACGCGGACAATGACTGTGACCCGGCCACTGTGAATATTATGGTTAATCCTGCGGATGATCCGGTCACGGCAGATAACGAAAATTACAGCACGCCCGAAGACACCTTGCTAAGCGTCATTGCGGCTAGCGGCATCCTTCCAGGCGATACCTACCCGGATGGATTTGGAACGTTGAGGCTGACAACCGATGTTACCCGTGGAACCCTTACCCTGGACACCAGCGACGGTTCGTTCACCTACATGCCGAATGCAAATTACAGTGGGAGTGACAGTTTTGAGTACGAGCTGTGTGATGTGGATGGTGACTGCGCTACGGGCATAGTGGCTATTACGATCAATCCTGTAGATGAAACTCCGACAGCGAATGATGATAACGCTACAACGAATCAAGGCATCCCCGTAACCATCGACCAACGGTCAAATGACGACTTCGGCGGCGATGGTCCTCATGGGACAACGCCGTTGGTCCTTCCGAATGGCTCAAACGGGCTTCTGCCCCCGTCACATGGAAGTGTCAGCCTGACGGATAACGGTACGCCCCTCGATCTGAGCGATGACCGTATTCTCTATACACCCAACGCCAGCTATTATGGAACAGATACCTTCGAATACCGGATCTGCGATGCGGATGGCGACTGCGACCCGGCGACGGTCACGATCAACATTCAGGGCAATCCCCAGGGCTTGAGCAAAATCATTGTTGATAGCAATCGAACGGCAACGACAGATCCAGAGGTGGCAATCGGTGAAATTGTCACCTACCAGGTGACCATCAATATTCCGCCCGGAACATTTCCCACCGCCCGATTGGTGGATACCATGGAACGCGGGCTCTCCTTCATGAACTGTATCAGCATCACCGGCGCGGGCCTCACGACGTCTGTAGCGAGCGGCCTGACCGGGATCTGCACCGCGCCCACAGTAGACAATGCGGACGGTCTCACAACTGTCGATGTCGCGCGCCGCGTCACGTTCGATTTTGGCACGCTGACGAACAACACTGGCGCCGATCAGACCCTCGTCATCACATATCGAGCCGTGGTGCTGGATAGCGCCGGTAATGTGTCAGGCATTTCAATCGACAACGGCGCCGAGTGGGCATGGGCTGGCGGCAGACTGGGGCCCGTCAGTGCGACCGTTGTTGTCGTCGAAGCCGATCTTTCCATTTTGAAGACAGCCAATCCTTCTGTCGTTTCTGCTGGCGCTGAAATCACAATGACACTGACCATTCAGCATACGGCCGACAGTGAGACGGATGCTGTTGATGTGGTTGTCAGCGATGCGCTGCCTGCTGAATTACAGTACGTGCCCGGTTCCTTGGAATGTACGTCTGGAGCGCAGGACGCCGATGTGCTGTGCGCAGAGTCGGGAGGGACGATCACCGCCCAGTGGAGCGATTTTGTGCTAGGCAGCGGGGACGGGCGCGTCACCTTCCGCGTAACCGTTGTCTCTCTCCCTGCGGGAGGCGTTACCAACACCGCCAACGTAGCCTGGACAAGCCTGCCGGGCGATGTCAGTACTCCTCAAAATGCTAACGTTTTCTCTACGGAACGTGATTATGACCCTGGCAGCCGGATTAACGTCTATGGGAACAGCCATTCGCTCACCTTAGGTGTTCCAGCTAGCGCAGGAGACAGCAACAAGGGCAATGCTGCAAAGGCAAAACAGCTACCATCCACCGGCTTTGCACCAAATCAGGTCACAGATCTAAGCATGCTGCCACGGGAAACCTACACCGCCACCCATGGCGTGACGATTGAGATTCCTTCTCTAGGGATCGAGATTCCTATTGTTGGCGTGCCGCTCAAGGATGGGACCTGGAACGTCTCCTGGCTGGGGAATCAGGCGGGCTGGCTACAGGGCAGCGCCTTCCCGTCCTGGAAGGGCAACAGCTGGCTGACAGGACATGTCTATGGATCGAACGGCTTACCAGGTCCCTTTGTCAGCCTGAACAAGCTCAAATACGGTGACCGGATCATCGTCCACGCCTACGGCCAGGTGTACACCTTCGCGGTACAAACGAACACGCTCGTCGAGCCGAACGACGTCTCTGCTCTCAAGCATGAGGCGAAGCCCTGGCTGACTCTGATTACCTGTAAGGAGTACGACGACAAAACGAATACCTATCGCAAGCGCGTCGTAGTACGGGCCGCGCTGATCAGCGTGGCAGAGGAATGAACGAAACAGGCTGCGGCTCCCCGGGAGCCGCAGCCTGTTCTTTGACCAGAAATCAAGAGGACAATCTTGCTTGTTGAGATGCGGGTTGACGTTCCATCTTTTTCCGCTTCCAACGTAGTCAGCACGATGCCCGGAATGCTCTTCGGACCCTCGTCCGCCTTGATGGCCTTGAGGACATCGATGCCATCCGGGCGTGGTAGGCGCAGATCCAGCAGGATGACATGAGGACGTGGCGCTTCCGCCGGTTCGGCATACTCTCCCCGCCGGAACAGATAATCCAATGCCGATTGCCCGTCCAGGAAGTGATGTGCGCGATTTCCGATACGGTGTTCTTCCAGGGTCCGAATCACCAGTTCCGCCTGGTCTATGTTGTCTTCGATCAGCATGAGGAGGACAGGTGTGCCAAGCATGTGCTCTCATTGCGAGGTTAAGAGCTGATACGATTGCAGCAGCAAGCTCCCGTAGCTGCCGAATCTGACAACAAACTGAAAACTGGCTCGATCCCTGGGGTCAGTAACCAGCTCCGCCACGCGTCGGTGCGCCAATTTCTCATGATATAATCTCCACGGTTCAGGACAGTACTTTCAACTTGGAGGAGTTCTATGGACATTAGCGTTCAAGAGTTCAAGCATTGCGACATGATCACCGTGAAGGGACGTGTGGACAGTGGCACAGCTCCGCAGTTGGCGCAGGCGCTCGAATCCGCCAACGATGGTGGTAAGTACAAAATAGTGGTCAACATGAGCGAATTGGAATACATGTCCAGTGCTGGATTCCGGGCCCTGCTGGCAGCCCAGCGCAATTGCAAGCGCTACAATCGGGGTGAAGTTGTTCTGTCTGCCGTCCCGGAGCGAATTCGCGAAGCACTTGAACTGGCTGGTTTTACGGAACTCTTCAAGACCTTTGATGATCCTCTTCAAGCAGTAGGCTATTTTTAGGTTTTTTCCGTTGGGTTGGAGTGATTAATCTACTGCGATGGGAGGATGCCGCCTTCAGTTCTATTGTCTGAGGCGGCTTTTAACTTTGTCCTATGAAGCATGTTCAATTCGTTGCGAAATTTGAATATCTTGATGAGATTCGGGAATTTGTAGGCGATATCGCGCGCAAGGGTGGTTTTAGCGACAAGGATGTTTACAACATCCAGCTCGCAACCGATGAAGCCGCATCGAATGTCATAGAACATGCCTACGAAAACACAAAAGATGGCGTCCTGGAGTTATCCTGTGGTATGACAGGAGATGCCATCACCATCGTCCTGGTCGACCATGGGGAATCCTTTGACCCCTCCGAAGTTCCCCTGCCTGACCTGAAGGCTGATCTTTCAGACCGCAAAATCGGGGGTCTGGGTATCTTCCTGATGCGCAAATTAATGGATGAGGTTCGGTACGAGCCAAGAGCCGATAAGAGCAACGTGCTGACAATGATAAAACGCAAGAGGTAATCGGCATGCCGGCCGCTTCACGTTCTCCCGCTGTTTCAGACTGGCGTGACATTGTCAGTCTGGGGGAACAGATCCTAAACGCCACTTCCCTGGCTGCACAACGTGATCATATTATTGCCATGACATCCCGTCTGGTAAAAGGCAATGTGGATGTCTGGCTGGATGAAAAGGCCTTTCGCCTGCCGAGCCTGCCGGAGGAGAGCGTTTTCTCCGAGCAGCCTGAGCTGCCGGGCATGCACCGCGCCCTGAAAGCAGGCCAGGTCAGCACCAAGCAGCGGCGCGGGACTGCGACCGACGTCCGCGAGACGTGGGCGGCTGTACCGATGATCGAGCAGGGCATGGTGCTCGGCGCCCTCCAGGTCACCCGGAAGCGAGGCCCCGAGTTCAAGCAAGAGGAGCTGGATCTCCTGGAAAGACTGGCTGGGGCGGTGGCGGTCAGCCTGATCGCTTCCCACCGGGTTGCCGTGGAACGCTTCCGGCTCAATCAGCTAAACCTCGTGCGGGAGGTCAGCGCGCAGATCGCCAACGTCCTGGATCTCAATGAGCTTGCCCGGCGTGTTACGGAGCTGATCCAGCTGACCTTTCACTACTATTACGTGGCGATCTTTACCATGGATGACCGGTCCACATCGCTACGATTCCGTTCGAGCGCCATGCCGGAGCTCCGGGGTAGCCCTGCGGAGGGGAAGTCGCGCACGCGACGGCGCAAAGCTCAGGTTGCCCTGCATGTAGAGCTGGGTCAGGGCTTGATCGGGCAGGCGGCTGCCCGCGGAGAGCGGATCATCGTCGACGACGTGAAGCAGGACTCCCGTTACCGCTTTATCGATAGCCTGCCAGAGACCCATTCCGAGGTGGTCCTGCCGCTCAAGGTGGGGGAGCGCGTCCTGGGGGTGCTGGATATCCAGAGCGACCAGCCCAATGCTTTTCACCCGAACGATTTGCTTATCCTCAGCGCTCTCGCCGATACGATTGCACGGGCGGTGGAGGGCGCGCATCTGTATGAGGATCTGCGTCGCCGCGCCGATCAGCTGGCGCTTGTGGCGGAGGTGAGCAAGAGCGTCAGCGCCTCGCTCGAGCTACGGACCCTCATGAATAATGTCGCCGCTCTGATCCACGATCGCTTTGGGTATTTATACGTCCACCTGTTTACCGTGCATATCAACCGGCGGCTGATCGAGTACCAGGCTGGCAGCGGCGCGCGCAGCAAGGATCTGGTGGGATATACCCTGTCTCTCGACGATCCCGAGGGGATCATCTCCTGGGCGGCGCGTGAGCGGGCAACCGTGCTCGCCAACGACGCCACGCAGGATGATCGTTATCGCCCGTCGCCGTTCCCGCCCGAGGATACGAACTCGGAGCTGTGTGTTCCCCTCCTCTACCGTGGCGAAATCGTGGGCGTGCTGGATATTCAATCGGATCAGCGCAACGCGTTCACCGAAGACGATCGCCTGATCTTCGAAGCCGTTGCCGATAACATCGCCACCGCGATCCACAATGCAGACCTGTACCGTTCGGAGCAGTGGCGACGCCAGGTGGCAGATAGCCTGCGGGAGGTGGCAGGTCTGATCTCCGCGGATGCCAGCGTGGACGATGTGCTCGAAGCCATCTTGTCTGAGCTCGACCGCAACCTGCCAGTAGACATCGCCGCGATCTGGCTGCTGGAAGATGACGATCTCTATCTGGCTGCCTGCCACAACTGCGATGAAGCGGCTCTGGAGCAGGCGCTGTACGATTCGCCCGAAGGTTATGAGCGCCTGATGAATGCGCTCTACTCGGAAAGCCCGATCATCCGGAAGCCCAGCGATCCGATCTGGATCACGGGGACGACCGCGGGCTTCGATCAGGATTACTCTGGCCTGGCGGTGCCGTTGCGCGTGGGAGATCAGCCCTACGGCGTGATGACCCTGTCGCACAGCACGCCCGGGCGTTACGGCCACGAGGCGCAAGCCATGACGACCACCTTCGCCAGTTATGCAGCGGTGGCGATCGAGAATGCGCGTCTGTATGACACAGCGCAAGAGCAGGCATACGCCTCGGCTGCCCTGTTACAGGTCGCCCAGGCAGTGGTGAGCCTGAACGATCTCGATGAAATTCTGGGCACGATTATCCGTATCATGCCGATCCTGGTCGGGGTACAGCGGGCGGCATTGTATCAGTGGGACTCAGAAAAGGATATGTTCCATCCGTCGCAGCAGTACGGGCTGGAGGATGAAGAAGAGAGATTATTCTGGGAGCATTCTTTTGCACCCGGGGAATTTGCTTTTCTGGATTCCTGTCGCGGCGCCACCGGCTTGATGGCTTGCCAGCTCGACGATCAGCGCGGTTTCCCTGCCTGGCTCTCGGTGGATCCGAGTCAGGAGGTCAACCTGGGTAATCCGGAGACATTCCTGTTCGCGGTTCCGATTGCGGTGAAGGATGACCTGTATGGCGTAATGCTGATCGAGGAGGCGCCGGGTGGCTTGCGGTTCCGCGCCCGCCGGCTCGAGATCATCACGGGAATTGCCCAGCAGGCGGCGCTTGCCATTCAGAACGATCTCCTGCAAAAGGAAATGGTCGTGCGCGAACGTCTGGAGACCGAAGTGCAGCTTGCTCGCCAGATCCAGCAGACTTTTATCCCTGAAACCCTGCCAGAATTCACCGATTGGGAGCTGGCAGCGCGCTGGAAGACCGCCCGCCAGGTGGGCGGCGACTTCTACGATGTCTTCGATTTGCCGAACCGGCGACTCGGCCTCTTTATCGCGGATGTGGCAGACAAGGGCGTGCCCGCTGCCCTGTTCATGGCGCTCACCCGGACCCTGGTCCGGGCAGCTGTCACGGAGCTGGGTTCCCCCGCCGAGGCGATGAAGCGCGTAAACGACCTGTTGATCCCCGATACGAAGCAGGGCATGTTCGTGACCGCGGTCTATGCTGTGCTGGACATGGATGCCCATGAGCTGACTTACGTCAATGCGGGACATAACCCGCCGATCTGGATCAAGTGCGATGGGAATGTAGAGCGCCTCACCCGCACGGGCGTGGCGCTCGGCGCGGCCGAAGATGTGCTCTATGGGGAGAGAGTCATTCCACTCCAAAATAACGATAGTATCCTGCTCTACACGGATGGCTTGACGGAATCGTTCAACGGCGAAGGTGAATTCTATGGCGAGGGGCGCCTGCTGGAAGCCCTGAAAGCTAACCAATACTCGTCCGCTTCCGACCTGCTCGATACGGTAGAAAAGTCGCTCCTCAATTTTGTACAGGATATGCCCCCGGCCGACGACCTGACCATGCTGGTATTGAGAAGAGTCTAAAGGATGCCCGCCCGGAATTTACATGGATTTTACAACCCCACAATACCCCCATAATTCTCATCCTCTACAATCATCGTAACCTAAAAAGGAGGCTTACGATGAAACCGATCTTCAAGAAAACGATATTGTTTGCTCTTATTG
>DAITPI010000192.1:0-8076 GCA_036833655.1 Anaerolineales bacterium
ATAGTGTCTTCGTGTTGATGAGCAACGACGAAAGCGCGGCAACGCAAGCATGGAAGCAGCTCGCGGCAGCCTCCGTTCCGAACGTCTACCTGCTGGAAGGCGGCGTCAACAACTGGATCGCATCCTTCGGCAAGGACGAAGGCTTTCAGGCGGCGTCCGCGGCGGGAGCCGATCAGCTGGGCTATATCTTCCCCGCTGCGCTCGGAAGCAAGTACGAATCGTGCGACCCGAATCCCGTGGAGTACGAGGATCTGGAGTTCGAAGCCCGGATCAAGCTGCAGCTCAAGCGCGATAAATCCGGCGGCGGATGCGGATAAGGTAAAAGAAACAGGAGCGAAGGATATGGAAATTCTTGTCGACTTCCCCGGGGGCTCACGCGTGGATGCCCACTTTGGCGACTTCACAGTGCCGACGGACCAGCCTCCTACTGCCAGCGCGCCGATGCCCTTCGATCTGTTCCTGGCATCCATCGCGACGTGCGCGGGCATCTACGTGCTTGGCTTTTGCCAGCAACGCGCATTGCCCACCGAGGGCATTCGAATCGTGCAGCGCACGCACGCCGATGAAACCGGAAAAATGATCGCGCAGATCGATATCGACATCATTGTGCCGCCGTCGTTCCCGGAAAAATATCGTGACTCGCTGATCCGCTCGGCGGAGCTGTGTAAGGTCAAGAAGCACCTCGAGAAACCGCCCCGGTTCCAGGTCACGACCAGCGTGGTGGAATTCCATCCGGGCAATTAGCAGACCAATCTCTGAACTATGAAACATAAAGGAGTCCTCCCGGAAGTGGGAGGACTCCTCGCTTTCCGCTGCCCGGCCTTGTTATTCTTCGGTGATCGTGATCGTCTGTATGGCATCGCCGGGATAGTCCGGCTGCTGTTGTGGGTCGCGGCGCTTGATGCCGTTGACAACGTCCATGCCTTCGATCACCTGGCCGAAGATGGTGTAGCTGCCGTTCAGCTGGGGCGCGGGACCAAAAGTGATAAAGAACTGGCTTCCGTTCGTATCGCGCCCGGCATTTGCCATGGCAACCACACCGGCTTTGTCAAAGGTCAGTTCGCTATCTTCATTCTCAAACTGGTAACCGGGACCGCCCATCCCCGTACCGGTTGGGTCACCGGCCTGCGCCATGAAGCCCTCGAGCACGCGGTGGAAGGTCACGCCATCGTAGTAACCGTCCCGTGCCAGGAAGACAAAGCTATTCACCGTCTTGGGCGCCTTATCGGGGTAGAGCTGCACCACAAACTCGCCGCCCTTTGCCATCTTGAAGGTCGCGAAATATTTCTTGTTGAGGTCGATCGTCATCGGCGGAGCCGCATCATACTGGTATGCATCCTTGGTCGCCTCGACGGCATTCGAGCTCCTGCCGGGCAGCGCCAGCCAGATCAAGCCTATGACGACCAGCCCGAGGATTGCAGCTCCCATGATCTGAATGGTGCGCTCTGTTTTCTTCTTTTGCAGGGCGCGTTCCCGCGCAGCAAGGGTCTTCTTGTTTGCCATATGACTCACTCCATGCTTCAGTTTTTCTTATTTTACCAATCCCGTGACCGCAGGGCGGCCTGGAACGCACTTTGGGAGCCTCTAATTTCGGGGCCATGGCCGATGATCTCACCACTGAGCACAGAGAGCCTGCCGAGAAAGCCCTTAAGCAAGCTGCGTGTTCTCCGTGATCATCGTGTACTCGCCCATCGTTTTGGACGCGCCCCGTAGTTTCCGCCCGCGTGGAAGTGGCCAATCGTCATCAGATTTGGATTACTTCCTTCCAATTCTGGGGCTGGGAGAACGGAATATAATGACAGGCGTGTCGCATCCCTATCTTCGCAAACAGATCGCTTTGCCGCAGGACCACGGCTCCTGGGTATTCATTTTCAGCCCACTGCTGATCGGCATCTTTGCCGGTGGACACGTTTCCCTGGCTTCTCTCAGCCTCACGATTGCTGCCATTGCGGCATTCCTGTTGCGACAGCCGATTACGATTGCAGTGAAGGCCTATGCCGGTCGCCGCCCCAGAAGCGATCTGCCTGTAGCGCGTCTTTGGATCATCATTTACGGCGCGATCATCCTGATCGCCCTGGGCGCCTTGATCGCTGCCGGCTTTGTCTACATCCTTGCTCTTGCCGTTCCCGGGGCGCTGGTCTTCGCCTGGCATTTGTGGCTGGTAAGCCGGCGGGAAGAACGCCGCCAGGTCAACGTTGAGATCATCGCCACGGGGGTTCTTTCGCTGGCGGCCCCCGCCGCGTACTGGGTCGGAATCGGTCGCTATGACCCAACCGGCTGGTGGTTGTGGATCCTCGTCTGGTTGCAAACGGCCGCGAGCATCGTCTACGCCTATCTGAGGCTCGAGCAGCGCGAGCTCGCGCAGGCGCCTGGTCGAGCTGAGCTCTGGAAGATGGGATCCCGAGCTTCTTTGTACACAACGTTCAACCTGCTGCTGGCGCTGGTGCTTGGGCTCTCGTCCATTTTGCCGCGCTGGCTTTTCCTCCCTTACCTGGTCCAATGGGCCGAAACCCTGTGGGGCATATTCCACCCGGCAATCAAATGGAAGCCGACTCGCATCGGTATCCGCCAGCTGATTGTCAGCACGCTCTGGACGATCTTATTCATCCTGACGTGGAGACCAGCATAGAAAGTTGCTGTGCGATGCGAATTCGCGCAGCCCAGGAGAGTTCCTATGGACGAGCTGAAATGGGAGTTGCTGACCGAAGTGCAGGGCCGCCTCGAGGCTGATTTGCTCAAGACCTATTTCTTGGCATACGGGATCGATGTCGAGCTGTTCCAGGAAGCGGTCGGTCACCATATCTATCCGGTCATGATCGACGGCCTGGGGCGCGTGCAGCTGTTTGTCGCCAAAGAGCAGGCAGCGGAGGCACGCAAGCTTCTACAAGAATACAACAACGCAAAGGAGTGAAAGTGCAGAACACGGTAATCCTCGTAACGAGCAACGGACTGGGGAGGGCGGACCAAGAGTTGCAGCAAAAGTTGTTTATCAAATATCTCGAAGTGCTACTGGTCCATCAGGAATTGCCTGCAGCACTCTGCTTTTACACCGATGGAGTAAAACTGGTCTGCGAAGAGTCGCCGGCGATCGAATCTTTGCGAGCGCTCGAGAGCAGAGGTGTACATTTGATCATCTGCTCCACATGTCTGGCGTATTTCCATCTGACCGAAAACGTCCAGGTGGGCATCGTCGGCGGCATGGGCGATATCGTGGAAGCCCAGGCGAAAGCCGAGAAGGTTATCACGATCTAGACTATGTCAGCGACGCCACGACAAGCCTGGATGCTGCCTACACAACGCCGGACCAGCCTGCGGCTGGGGGCAGGATTTTTCATCCTCCTGTTGTCGCTTGTTCTCATGGCAACGTCAGCGGCGCAAGCCTCGACGCCATCCCAGTCCACGGCGACGCCCACCCCACAGGCAACGCCCACGTTCGACATCCGGCGGCTGGATAAGCCGGTTCTTGCCGGCTCCAATTCGGAGCAGGTACAGAAAGGCTCATCCATCTACTGGGGCATCTGCATGGCGTGCCATGGGGAGGTGGGACAGGGACTCACCGACGAGTGGCGCGACGCTTTCGGGATAGAGGACCGCAACTGCTGGCAATCCGAGTGCCATGGACCCGATCACCCGCCGCAGGGCTTCCTGATCCCGAAAGATAAACTGGCGCCAGCAGTAGCGGGCGCAGGCAAATTAGCGCGCTTCAAGAATGCCCAGGAGCTCCATGATTTCATCTACGCCAGCATGCCCTGGTGGGATCCGGGGCAGCTGACGGATGAAGAGTCCTGGCAGGTGACTTCGTACATCCTGACCCTGCACAGGGTGATGCCGAAGCAGTTCGAGCTGGCGGACACGAACGCCTCTGCCATCCGGACCGGGTATGCAGTGCCCCAGCCAGGCAATGACCGGGTCGCCATCCTCACCATCACTGGCCTCCTCGGACTGGCGGCGATCGGCATGATCGCACAAGATCTACGCAGGAACAAGGTCGGCGGCACCACGCGGCCGAACTTCTTTCACCACCTGCACCCGCCTACGATCCCGGCGCCGCAGGCGCGTCTGCGCTACACGCTGGGCGCCGGAGGGCTGGCAGTCTTCCTGTGCTTCATCCTGCTTGTCACCGGCATTCTCGAGATGTTCTACTACATCCCGATTCCGGAGCACGCCGCAGTCTCGGTCGAGGTCCTCGCCTCGCTGGTGCCGTTTGGCGCGTTGATCCGCAACCTGCACTTCTGGGGGGCGCAGGCGCTCATGATCGTGGTGAGCGTGCATCTGCTGCGCGTGGTGCTGACGGGCGCGTATGCCCGCCATCGGCGTCTGAACTATCTGATCGGCATCGGTATGCTCGTTTTGGTGCTCCTGCTGGATTTCACCGGCTACGTGCTGCGCTGGGATGAAGGCATCCGCTGGGCGCTGATCGTCGGCACCAACCTGCTCAAGACCGTTCCCTGGATCGGCGAGTCGCTCTACCATCTGGTTGTCGGTGGACCACAACCTGGGCTTTCCTCGCTCGAGCGGTTCTACACCTGGCACATCTTCGTGCTGACCGCTGTGATGATCGTTCTCGGCGCCTGGCATATCTTCCGGGTGCGCCGCGATGGCGGGATCGCCGTCCCTCCGCCAGGGCAGCGCAGTGACCACAGCCGTGTTTCGCGTTTTGACCTCGTCCAGCGTGAGGTGCTCGTCATGGTTATCGCCGGAGTCGTCTTGCTCTTCATCTCCCTGGCCTTTCCCGCGCCGATCGAACGACCCATCACGCAGGCGATCGTCGACATAGAGAATGCCCGCGCGCCGTGGTTCTTCCTGTGGGTCCAACAGCTCCTGAAAATGGGCGATCCATTCTTCTGGGGAGTTGCCATCCCGGCGCTGCTGTTGCTGCTGCTGGCGTTGCTGCCATACGTGCTGCCTCAGGCACAGGAAAGCGAATATGGACGCTGGTGGCCACACGGCAACCGTATCGCGCAGGCAATCCTGATCCTGATCACACTGGCGATGATCGTACTGACGATACTCTCTATCCTTCCCACTGCTCAACTATGAAAGACATTTCCCGTCGCGATTTTCTCAAGCTCTCCACAAACGCTCTCCTGGCTCTCTCCGGCATCCTTGGGATTGGCGGTCTGATCCGCTACCTGAGTTACCAGGCAGACCCCACGCCCCAGTCCGATTTCGATATTGGTCTCGCCAGCAAGTATCCAACCAATAGCCGCACGATCGTTCCGGAGGTCCCGGCGATCATCATCCACGACGAGGATGGGCTGCATGCCCTGAGCCTGTCCTGCAGCCATCTAGGCTGTACGATCGAGGAGCGCAATTTCGGATTCGAATGTCCCTGTCATAGCTCGCGTTACGATTTGAATGGGGTTGTTCTCAAGGGCCCCTCCACCGCAGACCTGCGCAAGCTACGCGTCGCCGAGACTGAGGATGGTGATCTGCACGTATTTACCACCTAGCGGCGTAAGCAAGATATACTGTAGCCAATTTGTCAAAAGGAGTGAGAGAGGATGAATTTTGATTTAAGCGCAGAGCAGAGAATCTGGCAGAAGACCGTCCATGACTTCGTCGCGCGAGAAGTCCAGCCAAAAGCCCATGACGTAGACGTGACAAGTGAATTCAACTGGGATGCTGTACGCAAGATGGGACCACTTGGCTTGCTCGGTCTGAACATCCCTGAGGAGTACGGCGGCGCGGGCGTGGATGCGGTCAGCGCGGCGATCGCGTTAGAAGAGCTTGGCTGGGGGTGCGGATCCACGGCGTTGGCGATTGCGGCGCACAACGGACTGGGCACGACGCCGATTGTCCTGTTTGGGAGCGAAGAGCTCAAGCAAGGGTGGCTGCCGCTCGTCGCCAGCGGGCAGAACAGGCTCGCCGCCCTCGCTCTCACCGAACCGGGCGCCGGCTCGGACCTGCAGGGCGGAGTCACGACTCGAGCGGTGAGAGATGGCAACGAGTGGGTCATCAATGGCGCCAAGATGTGGTGCACCAATGCCTCGATCGCCGAATACATCATTACCCTGGTCCGCACGGACCCCGCCGGTGGCTCCCGTTCCCTGAGCCAGATCCTGGTCCCGACCGATACACGCGGGCTGAAGATCGGCCCACCTGAGAAGAAGATGGGACTGCATGGCTCGCCTACCCATGCAGTGATCTATGAGGATGTACGCGTGCCCTTCGGGAACCTGATCGGCGAGGAAGGCCGGGGCTTACACCAGACTCTCTCGACGCTCGACGGCGGGCGGATTGGAATCGGCGCGATCTCGATCGGGCTGGCTCAGGCAGCGTTCGAGCATGCTGTCAACTACGCAAGAGAACGCCAGGCTTTCGGCAAGCCAATTGCGGAACAGCAGGCGATCCAGTGGATGCTGGCAGACGCCGCAACCGAGATCGAAGCCGCGCGCAACCTTCTTTACAAGGCTGCCTGGCTGAAAGAGAACGGACGTCCCTATAACAAGGAAGCCGCCATGGCAAAGATGTTTGCCACGGAGATGGCCGAGCGCGTCTGCCGCAACGCAATCCAGGTCCACGGGGGGTATGGCTATTCCAGTGCCTATCCCGTCGAGCGGATCTACCGCGATGCCCGCCTGATGACCATCGGCGAAGGGACCAGCGAGATCCAGAGGCTGGTCATTGCACGGCATGTGCTTGCCAATGAATAAACCAAAACGCGACTGCGCAGAGCAGTCGCGTTTTTCAAATTTGGCGGCGATAGCGCTTAGCGTATCAGGACCAGCACCACGTCATTGTTGGTAAGTGTCAATGTGTTACCGTCGATCTTGTAAGTGGCAGTCTCCGTCAACACCCTGTGGACAGCATCTTCCTGGGCCATGCGCGGATCGTCGCATGCCATCAAAGTGGAGACAATCTGACCGAACGTGATCTGATCATCCTCCAGGGTATAATCGCCGCCCAGCCCGTTGCAGCCGGAATTGCCGGTCACGGTGCCATCTTCGTTGAACGTTAGCCCCGCATCCGTATCGGGCACGGCTGGCGTCGGCGAAGCGGCAGACCCGTACGACACCAATTTCCACGCGCCCACCAGCGAGGTAGCAGAGTCTTTGGGGCTGCAGGCTGCGATCAACAGCCCGATTACCGCTAAAGTCAGCAAATACTTTTTCATGTTTTTCCTCCAAACCATCAAAGTAGGTCAGGCGTTTAACCTGACAATTATCGGGGAACTCGTTTGCAGGTAGGCGAAGCGCCTAGCCTGGCTTCAGTTTGAGGACGCTTATGGCTGCAAAAAGTTCCCCTTTCGGCGGGCTCAACATCTCCCGACATTGGCTCATGCAACCCGATTAATTCATGGGATCAAAAAAGCCTTGCGAAGCAACCTGTGAGCGACCTTCGCAAGGCTTCGTCTTACACTCACACCTTCGGTCCGGCGTCGATCACTTCCGGCGGTGTGCTATCGGTGAACTTCGCGAAGTTTTCCTTGAAGCGCATTGCCAGGTCTCGGTAGCGTCGGTCGTATTCCTTCTTGTCGCCCCATGAGGAAGAGGGAGAAAGGACCTCGGAGGGCACGCCGGGGCACTCCATGGGCACTTCAAAGCCAAAGATCGGATCGGTGGTGTAGCTCACGTGGTCGAGCTTGCCGCTCAGTGCTGCATTCAGCAGAGCGCGTGTGTGGCGGATGGAGATACGTTTGCCAATGCCGTAGGGTCCACCGACCCAGCCCGTGTTCACCAGCCAGCATTGGGCGCCGTAGCGCTCGATCTTGCGCTTGAGCAGCTCAGCATACTTGTACGGATGGTGCACCATGAAAGGGCCGCCGAAACAGGCCGAGAAGGTAATCTCGGGCTCCTCGCGCAGGCCGACTTCTGTGCCGGCGATCTTGGAGGTATATCCGGAAATGAACTGGTAGAGCGCTTGATTCGTGTTCAGGCGCGCGATCGGAGGCATCACGCCATTGGCATCACAGGTGAGCAGAACCACGTTCTTCGGATGTCCGGCTTTCTTCTCGGGGACGGCATTCGCAATGAACTCCAGCGGATAGGAGGCGCGCGTGTTCTCGGTGATGGAATCATCGTCCAGATCGATCAGCCGAGTGACCGGATCGAACGGTACATTTTCCAGGATCGT